>NZ_JBNHEP010000050.1:12558-99068 GCF_050015995.1 Dapis brunnea BLCC-M229
GGGAATTCTCAATTTTTAGTTAAACTTTGATCTTAACCTCAAAATTTTCCTAACTACTAACTGAATTTTTGCCATCTGCCACAATTACTGGAATTAGGGCGATTTTGCCGATTTACTCTAGATGTAGTGTAGCGCTATAGTTCTTTCTTACTACATCTAGTCTTTGAGGGAATTCTCAATTTTTAGTTAAACTTTGATCTTAACCTCAAAATTTTCCTAACTGCTAACTGAATTTTTGCCATCTGCCACAATAGAACGCATACCTTCTAAAGTTGCTGGAATATTCCGGGGGTCCATAAACATAACCTTACTACTTTCACTACTACCAATTTTTTGACCCATATCCAGATAATTTTGAGCTAATAAAAATTGGAGTGCTTCTTTTGCATTGGGGTCTTCATTGAGAGTTTTGGTAATAATTTCTAATGCTTCAGCAGTTGCTTGGGCTTTCAATACTTGAGATTGACGTTCAGCTTGAGCTTTAAGTACAATTGCCTTTTGTTGTGCTTCTGCTTCTAAAACAGTTGCTTTTTGACGAGCTTGAGCATCAAGAACTTGTGATTCTGCTTTACCCCTAGCAGAGTTAATAGCAGAATCTCTTTCCCCTTCTGAAGTTAAAATTGCTGCCCGTTTTTGCCGTTCCGCAGTCATTTGTAATTCCATAGAATCTTGTACTGCTTTGGAAGGGCTAATATCTCGTAATTCGACCCTGGTTACTTTTACTCCCCAAGGGTCAGTAGCAATGTCTAATTCTCTGAGTAATACTTCATTAATTTCTGTACGAGCTGTAAAGGTTTGGTCTAATTCTAATTTACCCATTTCTGCCCGAATTTGAGTTAGAACTAGATTCACCATTGCAGATTGGAGATTTTCTACTTTGTAGTAAGCTTTCTCCATATCCATAATTCGCCAATAAACTACAGCATCTACACTAATTGCTACGTTATCTCTAGTAATACATGGTTGGGGCGGAATATCTAATACTTTTTCCCGAATAGTTTCTTGATAAGAAATTCTATCCAAAAATGGGATAACAAATTTCAAACCAGCATCTAATTTTCTGCCATTATATCTACCTAAAGTTTCAACCAAAGCTTCATTTCCTTGATTAATAACTTTGACACTTCCGGCTAGACTTGAACCACCTAAAGCTAAAAATACGAGTAAAAAAAACTGTTCCATTTTTCATCTCCTAATTATTTAATGAGTTGTTATTTCAATTGATTTTTATGGGGAGAGTTTAACTGAAGAATTTAATGAATTTTAGAGCAGAATCTCTTTCCCCTTCTGAAGTTCAAATTGGTGTCTGTTTTTTCCCTTCCACAGTTACAGCAGTCGAAGGAAAGATTAGGACATTTATGAATCCTGAAACCCTTTAATAGCGTGCTATTCCCTATTCCCTATTCCCTATTCCCTAGCGCGTAGCGCTATATTTCAGTTATTAGTTAGCCTCCGGAGGAGGAACTGCGTTAACAGTTATTAGTTAGCCTCCTAGGTCGGAACTTCGTTAACAGTACCGACCGCTGAAAGAAAAGGCTTGAAATGCTAAAGTTTATTCTTTTCATCCCCTTAAAAGCGGCAAAAGGGGAGGCTTGATACCTTATTTTTTGGTCATTTTAATTCTACACATTTAATTCTATAGCAATCCTAAATAGGTCGTAACAAATCAAAAAGTAAATAAAAAAACTGAAACTCCCACCTGTTGCCTGTTGCCTGTTGCCTGTTGCCTGTTGCCTGTTCCCTAAAAAGCAGTAAGATTTTTGACACGAATAAAATAGGATTGCTATATACAGAAATTAGCAATGATTTATGAGACTCACTGTAGTTGCAAAACCCTTCATAGGGTTAAGTATTTCTGACATCTGAATTACTGATTGCTAGAGAATATTGTACTGGTTTGGAGGTGCTAATATATCCTAATTTTACCTTAGTTATTTTCTCCCCAAGAGTCAGTAGCCATGTCTAATTATATGAGCAATAACTCATTAATTTATGTGGGAGATTTAAAGGTTTGGTCTAATTCAAATTCACCTATTTATGCCATAATTTGAGTTGAAAATAGATTAAATATTGCAGATTTAATATTATCGACTTTGTAGTAAGCTTTTTCTATATCGATCATCCACCAATAAACTACAACATCTACAAGTAATTGCCAGATTGTCTCTAGTAATACATAGTTGAGGTGGAATATCTAATACTTTTTCCCGAATAGTTTCTCGAGAAGTAATTCTATCTACAAATGGGATAATGAATTTCAAACCTGCATCTAATTTTCTACCTTTATATCTACTTGATGTTTCAACCAAAGCTTCATTTTATTGAGGAATAAACCTAACACTTCTAGCTAAAATATAACCACCTAAAGCCAAAAATAATACCAAAAAAAATTGTTCCATTTTTCATCTCCTAATTATTTAATGAGTTGTTATTTCAATTGATTTTGGTTGGGGAGATAAGCAGAAGAATGTAATAAATTTTCTGGTAATACAAATAAAGTATTACCTTCTCGTCTAACGACAATAACCTTTTCTTGAGCAGCGATCGTACTATCTAGATCGTCACATTTAGCTCGCCAAGAATTACCTTCATAAAGTACCCTACCAGGCTGACCTGGTAATATTTCTGTTAAAGTTTCTGCTTCCTTGGCATCAGCAATAGTAGCTACTGTACGGTGGGGCAACAGACGACGGAAAGCAAAAATAGAAGCTACAGAAAAAATCATCCACAAGGCTACCTGTAGACTCAAACTAGGAATTAAGAGGGACACTCCTGCCACAACAAAGGCACTTAGTCCCATCATAAATTCAACAAAGGCCGTGGGTACAAGGAGTTCTAAAAAACAAAGAATTGCCCCAGCTAGTAACCAAAATATCGTTGGATTTAATAGCATGGATAAATAGAAGTAGTGAGGTTAAAGAAGGGGTCAGCACTCAGCACTCAGCAATTAGTAGGATGGAACTCCGTTCCGCTCCGCGTTTCATGTCGGCGAAGCGCCGAAACATTTTTTTTAGGTCCAGAAGGGGATTTCAAATCATCCGGCATATTTGCTGGGGATTTTAACCCAGAGCTGCTAAAAGCTGTTTCGCTACACAAGATGAAAAACGTAGTTACGACCCAGGAGGCTAGCTGAATACTAAAAGCTGATAGCTAGTTAAATTTATTAGTGATTTTTCCGTAAAATTACTGTAATTTGGTGACATCATTACCTAGAATCATACCTTGACAAATAATCAGGTATATGATTAGTTTATTGCGAAATTTATCAAGATAGCTTCTATCTCAACATATCTTTGCGTTTTGACGCTGAGAAAGTCTTCTGAAAACCTCCTAATTTATTTATCAACAGCTAAGAAAACAATTCCTTACAAAAATTCTCAGATTAATTTTCAAATAGTAGAACTTTTTACTTCATAAAAAGTAAATATTATGGCTTTTGACTTTTTAATTTTAACTTTTGACTTAATTTTATGATTACTTCTACCCCACTAATTTATTGTCCAAATATTAATTGTTCCGATCCGTCTAACTCCTGGGGTCGCCAAGAGTGTGAAGCTTGCCAAACCCACTTAATTTATCGCTATTTATGGGCAGTTGCTCCAGGGGTTGAGATTTCTGTAGGGGAATTATTGGGCGATCGCTACTATGTTGTAGCTCCACAAGTTTGGCTAGATACCAAGCCTGGTGAACCTCCATTTATGTATGAGGAGTTGCCAGATTATATTATGCCTTATCTACACTTATATCCCCAGAGGTTCCATACCCCAGAAGTATATGGTTTTTATCAATATGGAGAAGAAACTTATCCTACAGATATTCTGTTGCTAGATAACGTTCCTCTAGACTCTGAAGGTAAGTTGCTTCCTACTCTTGTGGAAGCTTGGCCCACAGCAACTCCTGTACGTCAGGTCTATTGGTTGTGGCAAATGATGCAGTTATGGAAACCTTTATCAGAACAGCGTGTAGCTTTTAGTTTATTTACAAATAATTTACGGGTGGAAGATTGGCGGTTACGACTTTTAGAGTTGGACGTAAAAACCCATAATACTAAACTTAGGGATTTTAAGATTTTTTGGTCAAATTTGATTCCTACTGCTCATCCTCATATTCAAGAACCATTGACAGAGATTTGTCAGATGATTAGTGATATTGGGGAATCCCTAGAGGCAATCGCTCCGAAATTAAACCAACTACTATTAGAGCAGGCAGCCCAATTACCATTAAGTTTCCAAATAATTGGGGCTACAGATACTGGACCTGTCCGTCTGCATAATGAAGATTGTTGTTATCCTACAGAACAAGATTTAGTAAGTAACCAGCTAGTACCCCATTTAGCAATGATTTGTGATGGAGTTGGTGGCCATGATGGGGGAGAGGTAGCCAGTCAACTAGCAGTACAGTCCATTAAAAGATTAGTTCAAAACCTATTGACAGAGGTAGAGCAACAACAGGAGTTAACATCCCCAGATTTGGTAAATAAACAACTGGAGGAAATTATTCGGGTAGTCAATAATATGATTGCCACGGAGAATGATGAACAAGGAAGAGAGTCTCGACAGCGCATGGGTACAACATTAGTTATGGCAGTACAGTTACCCCAACAGGTGAAACCTTCCCCAGAATCAAATCCAAATAATGCCCATGAGTTGTATGTAGCTAATGTGGGGGATAGTCGTGCCTATTGGTTAAGTAGAAATACCTGTAAGTTGTTGACTGTGGATGATAATGTTGCTTCTAGGGAGGTGCGTCTGGGTCATTGTCTGTATTGGCAGACATTACAACGTCGTGATGCGGGTGCTCTGACTCAGGCTCTGGGTACAAGGGATGGAGAGTTTATTCGTCCCACTATTCAAAGATTTTTGATTGAAGAAGAGGGTTTATTACTTTTATGTTCGGATGGTCTAAGTGATAATGATTGGGTTGAGAATTCTTGGGCTGAATATACTCCCAAGGTTTTCCGGGGTGAAATTTCTCTGAAGCAGGCAGTTGAATCTCTAATTGATTTGGCGAATGAGAAAAATGGTCATGATAATACTTCGGTAGTGCTTGTCCACTATCGTCTTTCTCCAGAACAGTTGATTTTATCGAATATTCCTACAGCACCACCTCCTATCAGGGAAGCTTTAATGCCAGAATTGTCTGAGGCTTCTAGAGAACTTCTTTATAGTAATGATGAAGAAGTACCGGAACCGGAACCTGAGCCTGAGCCTAAAGACAACCCTGAACCTGAGCCTCAAAGTGAACCTGTCCAAGATTTTTCGTGGTTAAAACCCTGGATGTTTATGGTGGGTTTGTTATTAATCTTGTTGGTAGGGGCAATTATAGCAGTATGGCGGAATTGGGAAAATTTTCAAACTCCTGGCAATTCTCCTGCACCTTGGCAGAGTCCTATGATACCTGAGCCTTCGGAACTTCCAGTTTCTCCTAATTCTTAATCTTGATTCGGAGGTTTGTAACGGTAGGTTTTATGCAAAAATAAGAAAATTGTGAAATAAGCGTGTAATTTCTTCTTGGAGTTGCATAAAGATTTGTATGAGAGGAATCAGGGTAAACGCATATTATTTTGAAGTTCTGACAGGGCAAGGGTGTCAGGCTTATGAGTATTTATACTTATTACTCCTCTAAAGCTTAACGGCAGAAGCTTCCAGAATTTAGATGCGTTTGCCCTGAGAGAGGAATAACTTAGTTAAAATTTACGTCAGAAAGCGTTATTATTCGCCATTTTCTCCAAGTCGTTAAGTGGTAAAATCTGTCAAGTCAAGAGAAACTGCTGAAATATAAGGAGTTAATATACGCACTTTGGTAAAGTAGGAACAAAGCAGGCACATAAATGCTATTAAAACATCAGCAGGACAAAGAGTATTGACTTAATCAAAGAATAATGATCTAATAGATGTTTAAGTATATTATACGCCAGTATAAATTTGGGAGATGCGGTTGGCTTGACCGTAAATGCCTGTGGACAGAGTACTGCCGACAGTTCTAGTAGAAGCAGGAAGTAAACATTAAAATGTCACTAATTGTGATGTTTTATATCAGTTTTATGAAGCAGGATAATACAAGGTTTTTTTATATGAAAGTAGGCGATCGAGTTCGCGTTAATACTTCTGTTATTGTTTATATTCATCCTGAACATAGAGGACAACCATTTGACCTTAAAGAGCAGGAAGGAGAAGTGATTGGTATTGTCAATGAATGGAAAGGCAGACCAGTTAGTGCTAATTTACCCATTCTTGTCCAATTTACAAAAAAACTTAAAGTTCATCTTAAGGAAGAGGAATTAGAAATAATCTCATAAATTAAGGTGAATATCAATGGGGTTTATGGGGCAGTGTCCCCATCCATTTATTTCTATATTTAATGGGTATAGCAGTCCTATTTTAGTTATACCAAATTGATAAATGTTGGCTACAAATATTTAGACTAAATATTTAGACTGTTTCTAGTAGTCAGTAGAAATAGCTTCAATATCATTTTATATCATGTCCGGTAGCATTGGTATTGTAAGCGCGAAGGTAAGGAAGAAGGCTTTAGTTATCTAGGAGAGAAGGAGGAAGACTTTAGTTATCTAGGAGAGAAGCTTTAAGAGAAGGAAAAACCTTAGCTTTTATACCGGACCATACCAACGGACATAATATTATAGAGTGAAAATTCTATTGTTCATCAAGGATAAATAGTCACGTCAAGGATTTGAGTTGACTTGATTATTTCTAACATTCTTTTTTCATGCTTGGTATTATCTAGAAAATTTATCAAAATTCAGCAATAAGACACAGGGAAAAAGTAAGCATTCAGCCGTCAGCTAACAGCTATCAGCTAGAAGGAGGAATTAGTCTCCAAGAAGAATAAAAAGTCCGACACGAAAAAGGTCATCAGCTAAACTTAGTAATACCATTTCTCTGTAACAATGCGCTTAATAATTCTTACCCAGACCTGAAATTTACTGATAGTTGTTATCTTTTATTAAGCGTAACTTCATGGAAAAATGGTATAAGTTATTATTTTTATGGATCTTTATGGCGCAGCATGACCCAGGAAAAGCGCTCGCTCTGACTGCTAATAGCTGAATGCTTACGGGAAAAAAGGTAATAGATTCAGATTTTTTACATATAATTTTGTAGTGCTATATAATATATAGGTTGATCAAAATAATTGAGTCTAAAACCCCCCACTTTTAAGGCGAAATGTTTTTGGAGGTTGGAGAGTTGCTCAAGATGCTTGTAACAAAAACAACTTCTAACTTTGTTAATTATGGTTATTTAGGATAAATTAGTTTTAAGAAAAAACCGAAAATATTGATATCACTCCGCATTTTTTGTAATTCTTTTTGATGTTGTTCTGCTACCGCATAATACCACTGACAATAATTTTTAAAGTCTTCTCTATATTTGACTTCTTGATAAAATTCCTGGGTAGTTTGATAAACTTGACAAATTTCAGTAATAGATGAATTTGTTTCTGGAAAAATGCCTCTTAATTCTGGCTGCATCTAAAGTAACTCCTATGATTGAGCTATGCAAATTGTAAGCATTCAGCTATTAGCTATCAGCTATCACTAACAAGACCCCGCTTTTGTAGTAAGGTTTAATTCTGGCTCAATTAATAAAACTTTTATCTAAAACCAAAAACAATAACTGTTAACGCAGTTCGTCAGCAGGAGGCTAGCTGAGGGCTGAATGCTTACTGCAAATGTTTTGATTATAACCAACCGCGCAGACGATAAACTATTATACCAATATATTCTTTTAAAGCTTTAGTAGAATTTTGTAAATTTGCAGCATCAGGAATAATATTTAACAGAATACCTTGCCAACTATCTATTTTTTCTTGTAAGTCTCTTTCAGTAACTAAAAAATCTGTTGGTGCTGGAATTACTGGTATTTTCTGCTTTTTGAATATTAAAATAGAACGTGGAGTATGCAGTGCTGAAGTTACTAACAATACAGAACCTTTTATTTCTTTTGTTTCTAAAATTTGTTTAACATTAACAGCATTTTGATAAGTATTCAGAGAGTCAGTATCTTGTAAAATTGCTGTTTTTGGTACTCCCATAGACTGTGCAATTTCTGCCATATCTCCAGACTCAGGATTTCCTCCATCTTTCCAATCAATTCTACCTCCACTTAATATAATAAAAGGTGCTTTACCTTGTTGATATAATCTCACTCCATGTAAAATCCTGTCCCCTGCTTCACTAAAATCTACCCAGGGGCGGGGGGAATTAGCTGGTTTAATCCCACCACCTAAAACAACTATTGCTTCTGCCGAAGGTAACTCTTTTGGCGGTAAATTTTGCCATTCTAGGGATTTAATAAGTCCTTGAGAAACCCAAGAATTACTAAAAGTAAGTATTACTATAAATGCCAAAAAAATTACTAATGCTGACCATTTGGGATACCACCATAACAACACAAAAGCTATCAGCATTAGGAAACAAGATAGTCCTAATGGATAGATAAATAAAGGGAGTAATTTAGAGAGAAACAAAAACATTGGTAGTTCGGAAATTAAATAAGACCTCACCCTTAAGGAGGAGTTGAAATTAATAATTATTATGATGTGCAAATAAGTAATTTTTGTTTGTAGTAGGGCTTTAGCCCTTTCTATCTTAGGGCTGAAGCCCTACTAGGATCTCTAATTATAACTATAGTGTTTTTATTTGAGATGTAAATCTAGATAATGGTTTTTTCTAATAAAAAAAGAGTGCCGATTGGGTATCCGTTTCCTTGTATTTTTCACTATTTAATGCTGTTTTCCCTTCTTTACTATTGCAAAAGTGGCAATTCCCTATTCCCTTTTTAATAGCACTCAGTTTTCATATTCCATTTAGAAACGCTATATTTAACCAAACACGATATTACCTATTTTTTTTTAGAAGAGGATTAACTCAAAGAAATTTTTTTCTTTAAACCTTAATTTTGTGATAAAAAGAGTTTTGATGGATAGCAAATATGAAAAGTAATTACCTCAAAATCAAAGTTACAAAAATCTAGCTATTGTCTTAAAGTTGAGAGACCATTAGTATTTTTTTCGAGATTTTGAGGATATTTGACTTTGCCTGAAAAACCAACTTAATACAGAAACACCACTACGTTCTCTAGGTGTTTTAGGCCATCTTTTAATTGGTGCAGTTGGTTTTGATGGTGTGGGAGAATCTACAGGTTCAGGATCTGCTTTTTCTGGGATTTCTGGTCTTGATTCTATTTTGGACCAAAACCCTAATAATCCAGCAGAAATTCCTCCAATTACACCAAATATAATACTTGATTTGATTGTATATTCTAGTAAGCTAAAACTAATACTGAAAAATAGAGTAGCTGCTAGTCCGGCAATTAAGCCTGTTGATATTGATGGTTTATCCATGCTTTGGCCAAGGCATTAAGTGATTGATGTTTGAAAAATTATATCAAGTCCGCTTAAATAGGCATATTAAATTCTAAATTCTGACTTCTGGCTTCCGTTAATTGTCAAATAAATGGCCTTCCTAGAAGAACTATACATAGTTGAAAAAATTGGAGATGAATGGGAGATTATTGAATTGATTCAAGTCAACAAAGTTATGGAAGTCTAATTTGAGCGAATATCACTATTTGTAAGCCACTACTAATTTTTTAAATTTCAGTAGAAGATAGGGAGCAACCGCACCTCGAAATTTTAATTATGCGGACTGCCCCCCTATTTAATTCAGTAATAGTGTTCAATTAATGGTTATCCTCCCAAACCCAAAACATTCTGTAATAGCATTTGGTCTTCACCTTTAAGTTGAAAGCGACCACTTTCAATATCTCTAATCCAGCTTTGGCTTTTTCCCAACATAGTTGCTAACTGTCTCTGACTTAACTGTTGATTTTTCCTAGCCATCATAATTTGTTCGCCACAGATAGTAGAAAGCTTTTTTGTTCTTTTGCGCTTATTAGTATAGCGTAGCTTCTGTTTTTCAAATTCTGCTAAATGTCGATCCCATTCCTGGGGGAGTTCAAACCATAGGATACGAGCGTTCATTAACATATTCCACTTACCCCTTGGACCGCGATCTGTTAATCTCTGATGCTTACTACCATCATCGATCCAAAAATCTAAAGCTGCATCACCGTCATCAGGTAAACCTGCCAATTTTGCCCACATTGGTTGAATTTCCAGGGGGTAAGTTACGGGGTCAAATTCAGGTTTGATCCCATAATGGCTGAGAACTTCCAGATCGCTCTCAAAAGTCTTTATTAGTCGTTTTCGATCTTCTCTAAAAGAAGATGCTTGTCTCACCTTTTGTTCCCCATAAGCAAGTCGCATTAAGGTAGGTACAGTCAAGCGTTGCTCCCTACCCATTTTTGTTTTGAACAATAACCATAACAACATTCTAGCAGTTCCTTCATGTTGCTGCCAGATACTCATCACAGTAGTTAATACAGACTTAGGTAAAATTCCATATTGATAAAATGCTGTGCGCTCTTTGCAAGCTTCCTTGTTGAGGAAATACTTAGCCCAGATACCAGCTCTAACTCTAAAAGTCAGACCAACAAGATGTTTGCATCCTGTGGAATCTTCAGAAAAGTGATGTTCAATTTTTAATATATGCCAAAGTTGACTTTCTGGCAATGAAAAGGAATTTATTCTACCTTGTTGAGGCCAGTCAATAGCAGTAGTAATTTGGCAAGGTTGTTGAGCAAGGTTTTTAATCAAACTCAGTTTAGTTGCTTTAGATAGGTCTTTGCGTTTTTCTAGCCCCAGGTATCTTTCTATTTGCTGATCGCTGATGACAAATTCTTGCTCCCATGGTTTGTCAATAACTGTTGCATGGGCGGCATAAATTAGGTGTATACAGGCTGCTCTGATATCCATTGCTGGTATATCTGTTACTTTTTTGACATCATCATTTAGAGTTTGGGATGTACACCCAAAATCTTTGATGCCAAAACTAATTGAACCCTGACCTTGCTTAATAGAACGCTGATAAATCAGTTGACCTTCTGTATCTACTGTCCAAGGTAGTGATTGTCTCTGCGCCAGAATGTTGCAAGCTTCCCAGACCACTATAGAAGAAGCAAAGGGACTGTGCTTGCCATCGGGGAATAAGTCAGAGCTTGTAGGTGTTCTTGTCTCAGCCTTATATCTACCTTTTTTGGGTAGGGTAGGAACAGGACTACTAATAGAACAGTGAACTACACACTGAGGCTCTTCGTGATACCCCTCACAGCTATTACACAGTTCGGGATTAATAGAATATTGTTCATTATCGACAACGATCGCACCTGTTGGGCACTGGGTTTGGGGCACACAGGTGATACATCCGATACAGTTTTCAGTCATTTTGTGAGTCATAACAAGCCGTTCTTAGAAACCTACAATAATCTACAAATATCTGTAAATATCTGTTCTATTCCTGTTTCATTCTGGCAGTGTCGGCACTCACCAGTCCACAAGCTGTCACGGTTGAACTGACCGCCATAGCTAGATTCGCTTCTAGCATTTAAGTCTCGCTTCACAATTTCAACTACAGTTATAGCAATTGAATACACGCTGCGATCAAAGTATAAACTCTTTAACAGTTGGACATTTAGAGCAAGTTTTTGAGCTGAGAAACCATTGGTGTGCAACAAACAGTTTGAACCATATAACTCATACTTGTACTCTAGCTGTCTACGAAACCAGCGTGTGAGCCAAACATTATTTTTTGCTGCTAATTGGGATGCAATTCAGTTTTGAAACCTAGTAAAATAGGACAGATAATTGGAGATTATACCAAATTATAGAAAACAGTTATAAGCCCCTGATTGCTGTATAACTAACTATCTAATGAGTTAAAATATCAAATCTTTTATCTAATGATTCAAGTATTTTCACTCAAGTCTAAATTGAGACTTTTAATAAACCTTAATATTTCATAAATGCTTTAGATTATATGTTCAGAATGAGCAAATTAATATTATTTTTATCTTTTAGTATGGAGTAATTAATAGGTTATTTAGCAAATAAGGATATTTATACATTTAACTTGCAATAGTTAGTAATTTCAAGGTTGATTTAACTACTAATTTTTAGTAAAAAAAACCCAGGGGAAATACTTAAATCATTATTAAAAGATATATTTATCGGCATTTCACCCCAGATATCAACTGCTAAATCTCCTAATTATTGAGATTGCTGGCTAACATTACTCTCAAGTTTCTTACTTGTATGATTGGCTCGATTCTCAAGTTGTACTCTACCTCTAGGAAGGCGAATATTTTTTTGTTTAAGAATTCTCCTAACTTGAGTACCACTAAGTTTAATTCCTGTTCGTTGAGTAAGATAATTTGCTAAACGTTCTCCACTCCAGTTGCTACATTCATAACCTAACTGGTTAGGAGATTTTTTTGTAACTTCTATCAATAACTGAATATATTCTTCTGTAGCTTTGCGAAAATTACCATGCTCTCGCCGATCTCGTAAACTATCTAGTTGATCTGGGTCTCCATGTACACACCAATAAGCAACTGTTCTATAAGAACAACCGATAAACCCAGAAATTTCTGAATAAGTTTTTCCGTCATTTAATAGGAGTAACATCAATACTCTTTCTCGGAAATGAGAGCAACCGCTCTCTCGCAAAGCTTTCTGCAATCTTTTCTTTTGCATTGAACTGAGAAAATCTTTTGCAGGCATAACAGCTACCTCAGTTTAACAACTTAATGCAACTTAGCTGCACAGTATCTATAATCCGCTTTTCAATACCCTTTATTTGCGAGTATAAGCTGCAACTCCAGACATAGGCAAAACCTTGCCTGTTGTAGTCTGCTATCCTATACTAAAAGCAAATTTAAATAGATTACCTGTGCTACTTAACTTGATGGTGATGAGTTCTTTCGGGCATTAAGAACCAGATTTAACTTAAGCTCCTATTTTTCACAACTAATCTGGCCAAAACAAGAGCAGAAATATGTGATGTTAGACAAGCTGAAATAATTTCTGCATCTTTTGGGTAGATAGTCAAGTCTTGGTCTTAGTAGAATGCTTGTAGATAGCTGAGAAGTAGATTAATGTTTCTTGATTTACATTTGCTTGCGCCTATCTGAACCTGATATGGTAATAGCGTTTTGTAGAGCAAGCTGTTTCAAGGCAATAGTTTTGGGTTGGCGTAGGTAGGGGCAATAACACCCCTACACTTTAATATCTGAACTCGCTTTTGTGCTGCAATTGTTAAAGTTCATAATTTTTGGGCGAGTCTTTGCTGCGATCGCTATTACAGAATTGCACAAATTACAATTTAAGAAAGTTAGGGAGTTCAGGTTTTGGGTAAGCAGTTTAACTAATTAATACACCTGAACCTAAGACTCCACAAACTTCTATATCAATGTTTCTGAGTTGATAGTCTTGCTAAGTTATGCATCTGCAGGAGCATGAGTGAAGCATTTCTTACCGCAAATGTTAGCGCAAGCTTCACATCCAATGCAATCATCTGCATTAGCAATAGTCATTACTTTTCTTAATACTTCATCATCATCATCATCATCATCCACAAACTCTCCATGCTCATTGAGTGGTCTAAGTTCTAGAACATTTCTATGACAAACTTTAAAACAACGACCACAACCTAGACATTTGTTCATGTCAATAGATTCGACATATTGAGGAGTCCAAGCTGTACCACCTTTAGTTAAAGCTGTTAATGTTGCCATCAGTTCTTCTCCTTGATTAGTAGATTAATTTTTTTGTTTTGTTGCATCTTTTTATATAATAGCTATTCACTCTTGCAAAAAAGTATTTTTTTATACTTTTTTCAGGTTTTTGTTAAATATTTATTAGGCCATTATTTACTGATTTATTTATTAGAAAAAATTTGCAATTATTTGTCAATAAAAACACCTATATATCTCCGAAAAATTGGAAAATTTTTGACAATATTTATAGTTTAATTTATGTATTTATAATACTTAAACTTTCGCTTTATTGAATTATTAATTTGCCAACTAAGTCAGATTTATATAAGAGTTGTTGGGAAATAAAAATTGAACAATGCTCAAAAGGTTACTCTATAAGGTTTTCAGGATTTTAGGACTGAAAAAAGGCTATAAACTTTGATTGATAAGGGTTTTAGCCATTTTTTTAGCTTAATTCCCAACAACTCTATAGTATAAGTTGGGTCGCCTTAAGCCCCAACTTGATTGAATGAAATAGCGGTCAGCAATCAACAGTCAGCACTCAGCAATTGCAAGGCGTATGATGGGAGATTTAAACCCGCTATCATCAACACTTACTCCATTGAAAATATAGTGGAGGACTTAAACCCTTGGATTTTAGCTGATATCTGTTTGCATTTGCGTAGCATCCCAGCACGGAAATGCCAAAACCTGATAGCTAGTTAAACTTAAATCTTGTAGCTTCTATAACTAATTCGATTGTTATAGTCCCTACGCTCCAATTTTTCGGGAACTGTCTTCAATTAGCCTTAATTGGAATTAATATTTCAAATAAAGTACCTCCATTTGGATTCGATCTACATTTCAGTTTTCCCTGATGTTTTTCGACAACAATTTGGTGAGAAATTGATAGTCCTAAACCTGTACCCTTACCCACTGCTTTTGTAGTAAAAAACGGGTCAAAAATTCTTTTTTGCACAGAGTCAGGAATACCACGCCCATTATCAGAAATAGAAATTTTCACACAATCCTGATTTACTTGTCTTTCTGACATTTGATGCATTTCCGTTTTGATAGTAATAATCCCTGGGATTTCTTGTTCTTCTAAAACATCTATTGCATTAGCAATAATATTCATAAATACTTGATTTAATTGACTTGCATAACACTCAACATTAGGCAAATTTCCGTATTCTTTAACAACAGTAGTTTCTGTTTGTTTTGCTGTAGTTTTTAAGCGATGTTGTAAAATCAATAAAGTGCTATCTATACCAGAGTGAATATCTACTTTTTTCATCTCCGATTCATCAAGACGAGAAAAGTTTCTTAGAGATAAAACTAGCTCTTTAATTCGATTCGCTCCAATATTCATTGAATCAACTATTTTTGGTAAATCTTCTATAAGAAAATCTACCTCACACTCTTCAGCAAAATCTTGAATTTCTGGCACAGAATCTGGATAGTTTTTTTGATAAAGTTGTAGTAAATGTAGTAAGTCTCTAATATAGTTATTTGTATGGAGAATATTACCGTAAATAAAGCTAATGGGATTATTAATTTCATGGGCAATACCAGCAACCATTTGACCTAAGCTAGACATTTTTTCTGCTTGTACTAATTGAGCTTGAGTATTTTGCAGTTCTTTTAAAGCTGTTTCTAATTGTAATGCTCTTTCTCGTTCACGTTTTTCTGATTGTTGGAGTGCAATTTCTCCTTGTTTTCGTTCTGTAATATCACGGACAATTGCTAACACTTCATCTGTACCACTTTTAACGTAACGAGCTTCATAATGATAGAGGCGATCGTCGATAAAAGTAGAATATTCTCCTGCTTGTACTTTACCAGTTTTGAGAGTAAGCTTTAAGTAGTGTCGAGTCCAAAGAGCTAAATCTTGGGGAAATATTTCTTCTAAAGTTTTTCCTAATACTGCCGATGCTTCGGGAGCATTTTCATCGTCTTTGTCTGGATAATAGTCGAGAAAAACTCCTCTTGAGTTAAGGCGTAACATTAAGTCAGGAATAGCATTTAGGAGGCTATGGTTGCGTTTTTTGCTTTCTTGTAGTGCTTCCTCTACTCGTTTACGTTCAGTGATATCAAATCTAATAGCTAAGTATTGATACGGTTTGCCGAGATCGTTTAAAAAAGGAACAATCGTAGTATTTACCCAATAATAACTACCATCCTTAGCTCTATTTTTAATTTCGCCTCTCCAAACTTGACCAGCACTAATAGTAGACCATAAATCTTTAAAAAATTCCTGGGGATGATATCCAGAGTTAAGGATGGAATGAGTTTTGCCAATTAATTCTTCTCTAGAATATTGAGAGATTTCATAAACTTTATCATTTACATACTGAATAATACCTCTATGGTCTGTAATAGCAACGATAGCTGCTTGATCTATGGCAAATTTGATGTCTGATAGTTCTTTGAGGGTTTTCCGCAGTATCCCTTCTAGTAAGCGACGTTCTGCCATTGCTCTACCATGGCTAGTCAGGTTTTGTGTATCGTGATTTTTTTCAATTAAGATCGCTACCATCTCCTTGAACTCATGATGGTTATCAGTAGATTGATTTAGAACTTGGTTAGCTTCCATAGTTTCTTGTTACTCCTTGTTGAATTTTGATCCACTGCTGAGAATTTTGGCTTCACTTTTAGGTTGAGAACTATTTGTAGCTTTGAGGATCTCAACTTGTAAATGGGAGGCCGATTGTTTGTTGTTTAGCAACTTAATTTTGGTAAATACCAGATAGTAGCTCAAACTTATGATAAGAGCATATAATTTTCCTACTTTTTAGTTTAGTTAAATTGATTACTTATTTCTAGAGGTTTCAGTAAACATTTATTTCTAATTGTATAAATTATTTTATATAAATATAAATATTTAATACGGTTATTCTTGATACTAAAGTTTCTTCAAAGGTTTTTTAGAAAGAGAAATGGGTGATTTTCAAAGATTTTCTTTATGTTGTACTCCTCTAATTATGATGTTGATTTTAATAGGAACTAAAAAGACTCTTCAAGAATCTCTAATTTATAGAGGTTTATTTCAAGTTTTTTGTAAAATTTATTACAGATAATTAAACATTTTTATGATATGAGAAACGGCTCAGTTAGAGCCAAAAACCTTAAATTACGTAGGTTGGGTTGGGAGATTCCGAACGCCAACATTTTCAGGGAGTTTGCTTGGGTTTCACACTGACACAGCTATATAGCAGTACGTTTTTTAGTGTTTGACAATAAATCTGGGTTGAAAGGCAACAAGCAACAGCTCCAGAAGGCAATAGAGAGATGTCCTAACCTTAATGTGTCGCGCTATAATACCAATTTAATCAAATGTTGGTACATTGATTTTTTTTGCTAGGTCGTAGGTGCTAGGAGGATTGCAAATATCTTAATAGTTTTGCCGACGATTTTACTGTAGGTATCTTTTTGAAATTTGCTATAGTCGTAAAAACAAATATTAAGACAGCCATAATGGTTAATCTCCATGGGGTCTGGCGGACATTTTCCAGCTAGGGTGAGCAACGGTCGGTATTACTGCCTAACCTATCCTACTGGACTGACACATCTAAAATGGTGCTTTATGATAGATTGCTAAATACCTTTCACAGCTTAAGTTTTAGGCATCTAGCGCACCCTAAAATAATCAACTATTTTAGATGTGTAACAGTACTATTATAGCAGTTGCCATTACTAGCGCGGACATTCTCGCTCCTCTCAAATTTAGTCCTTGCTGTGAATTTTACTTCTGTACTTCGCTCTACCGACAGCTCCCCTATCTGACTTCGCGCCTTCTGACTTCAGCTATACCACTTCTAGCTTAAAATTACAAGTAATACCAGTTTCAAAAAACAATGCTATATTAACTTTTTTTGTAGTTAGGGAACATCTGGATTTTGCCATATAGGAAAATTAAATAAAGACCAAGGTTTTCCCCTATTCCCTACTCTTTTTTTACTGTAACGACCTTTTTTGAATTTGGTATAATTGTAATCAGCTTAGAAGTGTTGAAGACAACCTTTGACTTTACCCACAATTTTAGCCAGGGCGCTCTACTAAACAAGAATTTAACTTTCAATTTAACAAATAGTTTCTCAGAATCGAGATTATTTCCGAATTAACTCGACTGCATTAGAATAAATAGAGTGCCTAACCTTCTCCTTCGTTATTTTTATGGTTAATCTTGCTGGATACCAAGATTTTATTCAAATCCATGAGAGTGCAAACTCACAAGTATATCGCGCTCGAAAAGTTAAGGATAACCAACCCGTTATCCTCAAATTTCTCAACCGAGACTATCCCACTCCGGAACAAATTCGCCGTTACAAACAAGAATATTATCTGACTTGCCAATTAGAATCTCCTGGTATTATCAAAGCTTATAGTCTGGAAGAATGGGAAAGAAGCTATGCAATTGTGTTTGAAGACTTTGGAGGAATATCCTTAAAAAGATGGCTAAAAGAGCAGAAAATCTTATCCACCTCAGAATTTTTAGTCCTGGGGCTCCGAATTACCGAGATTCTAGGACAAATTCACGCTCAAAATGTTATTCATAAAGATATTAATCCCGACAATATTGTTTTTAATCCCAAAACTAAAGAAGTTAAAATTATTGACTTTGGCATTGCCACTCAACTTACTCGAGAAAACCCGACCCTAAAAAATCCCAATGTATTAGAAGGTACTCTAACTTATATTTCCCCAGAACAAACAGGAAGAATGAATCGGGGTTTAGATTATCGCTCAGATTTTTATTCTTTGGGAGTAACTTTCTATGAAATGTTAACGGGAAAATTGCCCTTTCAAAGTTCGGACCCTTTGGAATTAGTTCATTCCCACATTGCGAAACCTCCTCCTTCAATTATTAATAAAGGACAAAAAGAGCAGAAAAAAATTCCCCCAGTGCTGGCAGATATTATTATAAAATTGAAGGCCAAAAATGCTAAATCTCTACCTTCAACTATTAGTAATGTAATAGTGAGTGATGCAGAAATTCCCCCAGTACTGGCAGATATTGTGATGAAATTGATGGCCAAGAATGCCGAAGACCGCTATCAAAGTGCTTATGGGTTAAAAGCAGATTTAGAAGAATGTCGCCGACAACTAGAAGGAACAGGGAATATTAATTCCTTCCCACTAGGTCAACAGGATATTTCGGATCGCTTCCAAATACCCCAAAAACTTTATGGCAGGGAAAAAGAAATACCAACTTTACTGAAAACATTTAAGAGAGTTGTGGAAACAGGAAAAGTAGAACTGATGTTAGTGAGTGGTTATTCTGGTATTGGCAAATCATCCCTGGTGCAAGAACTTTTCAAACCGATAACCGAACGTCGAGGGTATTTTATATCCGGCAAATTTGACCAATTTCAACGCAACATTCCTTATTCAGCAATAGTGGCAGCTTTTCGCGGGTTGATTGAGCAATTATTGGGAGAAAGTAAAGCTACGTTGCAGGTATGGCGAGAAAAATTATTGCAAGCATTAGGAAATAACGGACAAGTAATTATTGATGTGATTCCCGAAGTAGAATTAATTATCGGCAAACAACCTCCCGTTACCCTATTAGGAGGAACTGAAGCGCAAAATCGTTTCAACCTTGTTTTTGGTGATTTTATTAGTTGTTTATGCGATTGCGAGCATCCATTGACTCTATTTATTGATGATTTACAATGGGCAGATTTAGCAACTTTGACATTGATTGAACGGCTATTAATATCAGGAACAACCAAATATCTTTTACTCTTAGGAGCTTACCGCGATAATGAAGTTTCGGCAGGTCATCCTTTGACTATTTCTCTGCAAAAACTGAAGCAAAATCAGGCTAGAATTAACAAAATTAAGTTGCAAAAATTACCTGTATATCAAATTGCTTATCTAATCGGCGATACCTTGAAGCAAAATCCAGAAAAAGTTTGCGAATTAGCCTGGTTATTGAGGAAAAAAACAGGAGGAAATCCTTTCTTTATTAATGAATTTTTACAGGCATTATATAGTGAAAAATTACTAAATTTTCATCCTACATCAAGATTTTGGCAATGGAATATAGAAGCGATAGAGGCTAGGAAATTAACAGATAATGTTGTGGAATTGATGGTAGTTAAGCTGCAAAAATTACCAAAACCAAGCCAAGAACTTTTATCTATTGCTGCTTGTTTGGGAGCAGAATTTGACTTAAAAACTATCACTTGGGTAGTCAAAATTTCTGCTCAAGAAACTTTTGAGTTATTAAAAATTTGTCTTGACCGAAATTTAATTTTACCCCAGTCAGAATTAGATGAAAATCTGCTGATTCAATCTTTTAAATTCAGCCACGATCGGATTCAGCAAGCTGCTTATGCTCTAATTCCCGATGAGGAAAAAAACCAGACTCATTATCAGATCGGACAACTGCTACTGCAAAAGATGTCCCCAGAAACTAAAGAAGAACGGATTTTTGAGATCGTCAACCAACTAAACTATGGAAAAGCTTTAATTACCCAACAAACTGAGCGAGATGAATTAGCTCAACTCAACTTACTTGCTTGTGCTAAAGCTAAAGACGCCAATGCTTACCAAGCAGGTCGTGAATATGCCAACATTGGATTATCATTACTAGGAGAAAATGCTTGGTCTAGGCAATATGAAATGACTTTAGAATTCTATGAGTTGGGGACGAAATTAGCTGCTTTATGTGGTGAATTTGAGGAGATGGAAGAGTTGATTGAGATAGTCATTGCCAATACCCGCTCTTTACCAGAACAGATGAATGTTTATGGGATTCAACTACAATCATATAATGCGAGAAATTTATGGACGGAAGCTATTGCTATTGCTAAACAATTTTTAGGACAATTAGGTGTCACTTTTCCAGAAAAACTGACACAGGATGATGTTCAACAAGCACTCTCAGAGATAGAAATATTGATTGGTGATGGAGAAATAGAAAAGTTAGTTGAGCTGCCAATGATGCAGGATAGAGAAAAAATTGCGATTGTAGAGATTATCAATAGCATTATTCCAGCTACCAACATTTCAGGCTCTTTGTTATTTCCATTATTGACTGCTTTGTCAGTCAAACTATCTATTCAATATGGCAATGCATCAGCTTCAGCCTTTGCTTATTCCTGCTATGGAATCATTGCTTGTAATGTCCTGCAAGATATTGATGTGGGGGTAAAGTTTGGTCAACTAGCACTACAGCTAGTCTCCAAACTAGATTTAAAAAGGGAAAAGCCATTGGTAATACATGTTGTGATGTCCTTTCTCCTACATCGTAAGTCTCATATCAAAGAAGCTGTGTCTTATTTGGAAGAAGGTTATGGAATGGCTTTAGAAGTGGGAAACTTGGAATGTGCTGGCTACAATGCTTATTCGTCTTGTGTACAATCTTTTTGGAGCAGTCAACCTCTAGCTGCCTTGGAAAAATTAACTCATAGTTACTGTGATGGGTTAGTACAATTGAATCAATTGGTAGCAGCTAAGTGGTGTCGCAGTTGTTGGCTCTCAACATTAAATTTGCTTGGAATTGCTAAATATCCAACTATTTTATCTGGAAATGTAGACACTGAAGCTGAATTTAGAGATCAAATGATGTCTGTTAATGACTTTCTGGGGTTAGGATTGTTTTACTTATATAAGATGATGCTGTGTTATCTGTTTGAAGAAATTGAATCTATTCAAAACTATATAGAAGAAATTAAGGGATATGTGTTTACTATTTCAGGACTCGTGACTCAACCAGTATTTTATTTTTATGACTCTTTGATTGCCTTAGCAAGTTGGAGTGAAGCCCAAAAGGAGATATCAGAGGTGATGGAACGAGTCAGAGAAAATCAAAGGCTATTACAACAGCAATGGGCAGACTCAGCACCGATGAATTACCAACATAAAGTAGATTTAGTAGAAGCAGAAATTTGCCGAGTTAAGGGAAAAAAAGCCGAAGCAATAGAGCTATATGACTTGGCGATATCAGGAGCTAGAACTAACGAATATATTCAAGAAGAAGCTCTAGCAAATGAACTAGCAGCCAAATTTTATCTAGACTGGCAGCAGGAAAAACTTGCTTCCGTTTACATGATGGAAGCACATTACTGCTACAGTCAATGGGGAGCAATAGCAAAAGTTAAGCACCTGGAAAAAAACTATCCTAAATTGTGTAAAACTTCCAAGAGCAAAAACTCTCAGACAACATGGGTTCAGGGTACAAACACTTCTAATGATAGTGAATTTTTAGATTTAGCTACAGTGATTAAATCCACGACTGCTATTTCTAGCGAGATTGTTTTGGAAAAATTGCTGGCAACTTTAATGGATATTCTCATTGAAAATGCAGGAGCGCAACGAGGAATATTAATTTTGGCTCATGGGGAAGGTTTGTTTATTGAAGCAACAAAGGAAGAATACTCAGAGAAAGTTTCGCTATTGCAGTCTATTCCTCTGTCTGAATTTAAAATGGTGGCGTCAAAAATTGTCTATTATGTTGCCCGTACTGGTCAAACTATTGTTTTGAACAATGCTACTCGTGAAGGGAATTTTACCGACAACCCTTACATTCAAAAATATCAATGTCAGTCTATTGCCTGCACTCCTTTAATCAATCAAGGTAAACTCCAGGGTATTATTTATCTAGAAAATAACCTGACTACTGGCGCTTTTACCAGAGAACGCATGGCACTGTTACGAACTATTGCTAGTCAAGCAGCAATTTCATTAGAAAATGCTCAACTATATAACAATATAACTAAATTAAACCAGGCTTATGAGCGTTTTGTTCCGGCTCAGTTTCTCAGCTTTTTAGACAAAAAGAGCATTGTGGATGTCAAACTTGGAGATCAAGTAGAACGGGAAATGACGGTTTTATTTTCTGATATTCGGGATTTTACAACTATCTCTGAAAAGATGACCCCAGCAGAAAACTTTGCTTTTATTAATGAATATCTCGGTTATATGGAACCCCAAATTCAAGCTCATGGTGGGTTTATTGATAAATATATTGGTGATGCTATTATGGCTTTGTTTCCTAATTCTGCTGATGATGCAGTGAAAGGGGCGATCGCTATGTTGCAAGAATTGAAAAAATATAATTTACAAAGGCAAGAAAATCATCTTCAACCTCTGCGCATTGGTATTGGTTTACATACAGGAGTATTAATGTTAGGTACTGTAGGCGGATTTGGGCGTATGGATGGAACGGCGATCGGAGATGCGGTGAACCTCTCCTCAAGAGTGGAAGGGTTAACCAAAACTTATGGAGTTTCTCTGTTAATCACCGAGAAAACTTTTACAAGCTTAAGTAATCCCTTAGAATACGATTTCCGATTTATTGCTCAAGTCAAAGCTAAAGGAAAAAACAAAGCGGTGAGTTTATTTGAAGTATTTTCTGCTGACCCGACAGAATTACGGGATGCTAAAATCGCCACTAAAGAGAAGTTTGAAAGGGCGGTCTTGTTATTTCATCAAGAGTTATTTCAACAAGCAGGGGGTTTGTTTCAAGAATGCTTAGAAGATTATCAAGGCGATCTGGTTGCTCAGATTTATCTTGAACGCTGTCATCAGTATATGGGTAATTAACTGTTAAACTTAAGATGAAATATTTTTTGATGGTGGTGCATTAAAGTTGTCGCTAAATAGATGGAAAAAATGGCTCAAATTCAGACACAGGAGTAATTTCAGGCGTTTTATTCCGGAATATCTGAAATCCTTACATGACAATGGTTTGCCAGTTTTTTTAGTTATAAAGCGACAAGTCTATTAGAGTTGTTGGGAATTAAGCTAAAAAAATAGCTAAAACCCTTATTAGTCAAAGTTTATAGTGTTTTTCAGTTGTAAAATCATGAAAAGCTTAGTCTATAAGCTTTTGAGCATTTTAAATTTTTATTTCCCAACAACTCTATTGTACCCCATATTCCGCACGTCAAGTTGTAATATTAAAAGTAGTATAAAAAATGGTAGCGCGGGTTCGTATTTATACTCTATAAATCCTATTCATTGACCTTTCTCAGGAGTCAGATTCTCAGGAAAATATTAAGCATAAATACTCAATTACTTACTCCTATTGACCACTTTGATTGCCTCCTGTCTCCTGTCTCCTGTCTCCTGTCTCCGTTTTTCATGCTACATTTTGTCGTGCGGAATGTAGGTTGTACAGAACCCATTTGTATCTTTGCCTGGGTAAAAATTTTTGAGGCACAGAGTCGTATATGGGAATTAAGCAATACGAGAAAAAAGGTGAAAAATACTCTAATACACCTCCAAACCCGCCATCTCCTCATCTCCCGATCTTCCCTACACCCTAAGCTTCCCCCTATTCCCACTCTTCCCACACTCCCCACCCTCCCCACATTCCCCCTCTATTTTTCAAGAGATCCAAAATGGGTTCTATAGTGCTACGCGCTAGGGAATAGGGAATAGCAGATTATCAAAAAGTTTCAGGATTTAGAAATGTCCTAACCTTACAGCGCTTTTCAGATTGATGACCTCACATCATCACCAAAAGCATGTAGGGGCGAATGGCCATTCGCCCCTACTGTGGTCTACCGAAATGAAAACCGCTGTAATGAGTAGCTCTATAATGCCTGTACTGGACTGACAGAGCTAAAATGGTGCATTATATCATTTCATCTAGTTTATGAGACTATATAACATCCGGTTCTGTTTCATTGAAACTAGAGTTCAGCAAAGTGTGGGATCAGTAAGTAGGGCTGGCTAATCTCATCTAAAAGCAATGATATATAAAGGTTTTAGCATTTTGGGAGCGAAAAAAGTGCCAATAATACAGCTTGAGCGACCAAAAAGTTAGGATAAAAGGTAGACAAGCACAATAAAGATACAGGTACAATTATTCCTCCTACTTTCTCTGTCTCCCTACCCGGACTACACTTCCTTGACACACTACCAATGATTTTGTATAAGTATATATGATTTAGTATTTTAGCTTAGATATTATCTAATTTTTCCATTGGACGATAACCTCTTCTTCAGGGTCGTATACGATCAGTTTAACATTATTTTCTGTAATCATTATTTGCGGTAATTCTAATTGAAAAATTGAATTTGATATTATATTATGATATTATGTCCGGTTGAATAGTTATAATTACAGCTCGTAGTAAAGCTTTAGCCCTCAGATAGATATTTTAGTTGCTGAAGCCGTTCTTAGAAACCTATGATTATCTATATAAATCTATGATTATCTATAAAGAATCTGTTCTATTCTTGCTTCAACCTGGCAACGTCGGCGTTATCCAGTCCACAAGCTGATACGGGCGAACTGCCCGCCATAGCTAAATTTAACGCTGCATTCAAGTCTCGATCACAGCTAAAATTACAGTTTTCGCAATTGAAAACGCGCTCTGATAACAGCAGAGACTCTTTAACAGTTCCACAGTGAGAGCAAGTCTTAGAGCTAGGAAACCATCTATCAACAACGATCAGGTCAGAACCGTATAACTCACATTTGTACTCTAACTGTCTACGAAACTCATAAAAACCCATGTCAGCAACAGCCTTAGCTAACTTATGATTTAACATCATCCCTGATACATTTAAGTCTTCTATTACTATTCGACTGTGGTTTTTAGCCAAATAGGTTGTTAGTTTATGTAATGTATCTTTCCTGATCTCAGCTACCTTTGCGTGTAGTCTCCCTATTTTTAGCTGTGCTTTTTTCCAGTTATTGGAAAACTTGGTTTTATGCCTGTTCAAATATTGCAACCGAGAGAGTTTTGCCTCATACTTTCTATAAGATTTAGCACCAGGAAATACTTCACCAGTGGATAACGTAGCTAGAGATTTGACACCTAAATCAACACCAACTACATCTACTGATTTATCAGTAATTTGAGGTGTAGTTTCTATCTTAAAACTGACAAACCATCTATCTGCTTTTTTGCTAATAGTTACCGACTTAGGGGTAATATTATCTGGGAGTATCTCATAAGTTTTAATCCATCCAATTCGGGGCAGTTTTATATGATTAAAACCTACTGATATTGAACCGTCTAAAGTAAAACTATCATCTCTACCTTTCTTCTTGAATTTAGGTTGTCCTGAGACTTTACTAAAGCAACGCTTCCAAGCATTTGATAAATACCTTAAAGCATATTGGGGCGCTGTTTTAGATACTTCATAATACCAATAGTTATTCGGTTTAACCATTGCTACTAAAAGTTTATGCAGGTCAATTGCCGTCGGAAATTTAAGTTTACTATTAGGATTGTTGGAATTGTGATTCAGGATATTTTTAGTTAACCACAAGCCCCAATTGTAAGCATGACGCGCTACACCTGCGTGTTTAGCCAGCAAGGTTTTTTGCTGGTTATTGGGATGTAGTTCAGTTTTGAATCCAAGTAGCATAAACAGATAATCCTAGATTTTTATAGATAATACCAGATTTTAGCCAACAGTTACAAGCCCTACTACAAACAAACACTTTTTTATCACTAATTATTCGGATATCATATTAGTTGATTGTATTTTTGGTTTGACGTTTCACCAAGAAAATTTCTTGGGAATCTTGAAGATACCAGTTAACATTCGATCGAGATGCAGTACCTTCTAGTAATAACAAACGGAACGGATCTAAACAAACCTGCCAAGGAAAAGAACGATTTTTAATTTGATGCCATTTTTCTTTAAATACTTCTGCGTGTAAATCGTAGTCAAAAGCATTTCTAGCAGGTTGATATAATTTCAAATATAAAGTCATCCGATGTTGAGTTTCGCTGGTTGCTGCTAACCAACAGGGGAAAGTATTCGGTTGGTTTGCTTCCTCTGGAAAAGTAATTTGGTGAGCGCGAATACCAACATGAGAAAAATGTTCTGGAATGGGTTCGAGAATATCAAGACTACATCCCCAGTCAACAGCTTCTACCCTATGATCGTCAATAATTACTGCTTGAGAAAAGTTTTTACAACCAGTTAACTGAGCAACTCTCACACTGGTAGAATATTCAAAAATGTCATGTTTGACACCGTGACTAAGAATGATTCCGTCATCAACAACTAAGAGATTTTGGCAAATGCGGTAAGCTTCCTCTAGGTTGTGAGTCACCAATAATGTCACTCCCTGATAATTTTCTAAAGTGGCAATAACTAATGTTTCAATCTGATGTCGCAGGTGGGTATCTAATGCGGAAAAGGCTTCATCTAATAATAAAGCATCGGGTTGACTTGCTAATGCTCGCGCTAAAGCTACCCGTTGTTGCTGACCTCCAGAAAGTTCCCCTGGATATCGTTTTTCATATCCTGGTAACTGCACTGCCAACAGGTGCGCTTGTACTTGTTGTTGAATCTCATTTGACGACAAACCTTTCGGCAAACCAAAAGCAATATTTTCAGCTACGGTCATGTGGGGGAAAAGAGCGTAGTTTTGAAATAGATAACCAACGTGGCGATCGCGACTGGGTAAATCAATTTTCTGTTCTGCATCGAATAATACTCGACCATTTAAAACTATGCGTCCTTGAGTGGGAGTTTCTAAACCAGCAATGCAACGTAAAATCATACTTTTGCCAGCACCGGAACCTCCTAATAACCCCAATGGTTTGTCATTAGCGCTGAAAGCAACATCTAATAAAAATCCTGGGAGTTGCTTCTGGATATCTACAAATAGACTTTGTGATTTGTTCCGGGAGTTGAGTGTCACAGGTTTTGTTTTGACTACAGGTACGGAGCGTACATCTATAATTTGCTTTTCTGTTTTTGTTGCCCTGCGTTTCTTAATTTGAGATTCTGACCAGAAGTTGACTCCAGTTATCACCCCAAGAGATATGGCTAAAATTACTAACACCCAAGCAAATGCTTCTTTCATATTCCCACCTTCGGAAGCAAAGAAAATGGCAATGGGAATAGTTTCAGTTTTGCCAGGAATACTGCCTGCCAACATTAAGGTTGCACCAAATTCACCGAGGGATCTAGCAAAAGCTAATAATGTTCCGGCAACTATTCCCGGTTTTGCCAAGGGTAATAAAATTCGCCAAAATACTCTCCATTCTGAAGCACCTAAAGTTCTGGCACAAGCAAGCAAACTGGTATCAATTTGATTAAAAGCTGCAAGTGATGTTTTGTACATCAGGGGGAATGAAACAACGGTAGCTGCAATTACAGTGGCAGGCCAAGTAAAAATTAATGTTATCCCCATTGAGGAGAGTAGATGACCAAGGGGACCGTTTCTACCCAATAATAATAGTAATAGAAAACCTGTGACAGTTGGAGGCAATACCAGAGGAGATGTTAAGAGAGCATCAATTAGTCCTTTGTTTTTACCACGATATCCTAGCATCCAACGTGCTGTGGCGATGCCGAGGAAAAAGGTAATAATTGTAGTGACTGTTGCAGTTTTAAGGGAAATCCAAGCAGGAGATATGTCTAAGTTCATTATTAATTTTAAGGGGAAAAGATTAGATTTGACTGATAATTTATGGGGGGGATTTTAGGTAATAAAGTTTTCAATAGTTATTAATTCATCTATAACTAATTTAGTTAGTAGTTTTCTGTTCATCAAGAACTATTTATTAGGAGTCAGGAGTCAGAATGAATTGCTTCAAGACCATTTTTTAGGTTAGAAATTATCTTTAGTTTGTCAAATAAACATCTCCTGTAAAGTCTTTATAATCACATTTAATTATTCATAACTTTCTTTTTTCAAAGTAGTATAATAGAGATATTGATGAAATGTAACTCTTATGTTATAATTTACTAACTTAATTCCGATCAAAAAAATAAACCCGCCCTTAACAATGGATAATTGATAATTAATCCCCAAAGGTTTAAAGTCTCTTATGACCAATGGATAATCTTTTTAATTGATAATGAATTACTTGGCTAAACTTTGGACAAAAAGTCAACTATTTCTTAAAGTTTAATATGGCATGACGGAGTAGTAGACTCTTGTAAAATTCTTCTGCTTTACAAATAATATCTAAAACAAATGACCGAGCAAAACCATGAGCAAAAAGCCAGGGAAAACTCAGAACAAAATACCCCAAAATCAAAATTAAGGATAAGTAGACGAACATTTTTAGGAACTGGAATAGCTGCTACTACTACTACCTTGATTTTCCTTTATCGATCGCTCACAAAATTAACCTCTTCTAAGTTTCCTGCACCTCAACCTTATAAATACACTAAATTTCGCGATCCTATAGAATTCACAGGAAAAGAATTGCGTGTGGCAGAACATCACTTAACTCTTCCAGCAAACGATGGTAATGACAGCGTTCCTATTTCTGTGCGTCTTTATAATAATTCAATACCTTGACCCACTTTGAGACGCTATGCAGGGGAAAAAATTGAATTCAAATTTATCAATAACCTAGCTCCTAACAACCAGTCAGGAGGAAACACCTGCAAAGAATTGCAACACGGAAATAAACCTGGGTGCTTCAATACCACTAACGTACACTTTCATGGATTCCACGTTTCCGTTCTACTAAACTTACCCAAACTTACCCATAAGGGTTTTGGAGCTAGCTTCCTGTTTCACAGAAGATCACTGACCGCAGTCTGCAACTTATCTTCTCCACAGGCTTCTTCTCGGTGGGAACTCCACCTACTGACGCGCATAGTTTTCTAAGTTAACAGCAGCATTAAAGTCTCTGTCTGTCTCCAAACCACAGTAATAACATTTGTAAGTTCTCTTGTGCAACGGCATTTTCTGTTGATGCCCACACTGAGAACATAATTGAGAGCTTGGATAAAATCTATCTGCTATTATTAGCTCACTGCCGTACCACTCGCACTTGTATGATAACTGACGCTTAAATTCATAAAAGCCACAATCGGCGATGGCGCTTGCTAGCTTGTGGTTTTTGAGCATTCCGCTTACATTCAAATCTTCTATCACTATGGTGCTGTGGTTTTTAGCTAACCATGTTGTTAGTTTATGTAGTGTATCTGCTCTAATATCTGCTACTTTTTTGTGCACTCTTGCTAGTTTTTTTACCGCTTTAGCTCTGTTTTTAGAGCCTGGCTCTTTTTTCTGGACACGGCGTTGATAACGAGTTAATCGTTTTTTGGCTTGCTTATATGCTTTGACATTAGCATACTTGCTTCCATCACTACAGGTGGCTAGAGCATTTATACCCACATCTACACCAATAATATCCCGTTTTTTTCCAGTAGGGTCTGGCTCAAAATCATATTTAAAACTGATATACCAATTATCTGCCTTTTTTGTTAGCGAAGCTCCTCTGAAAGAGGCTATCCTGACATTTTTTACTGGTACGGAGGGTAAGATTTCATAGGTTTTTACTATCCCTATTCTTGGTAATTTTATATTATTTCCTTTCAGGATTTTAATACTTCCTTCTAAGTAAAAACTGTCTTTTTTACCTTTTTTCTTAAACTTGGGAAATCCACATTTAGGAATAGTTAAAAAGTTTTTAAATGCCCTTTCTAAATCTCTTAATGCTTGCTGAGGGGCACATTTTGATACTTCATAATACCAAGGGTTTTCACTTTTGACTTCAGTTACCAAACGTTTATGTAAAGTGATAGCACTCAGTCGTTTTTTGGTAGCTTCATATTCATAAATGCAAGTAGCTAATCCCCAATTATAAGCATGACGAGCTACACCTGCGTGTTTGGCGAGTATAGTTTTTTGTTGATTATTGACTTTTAATTTAGTCTTGATTGATTGCATTTCAATTTATCGGCCACCTCTTGATAATAGTTTAATAACTTAGACATAAATCTAGTATATCACAGTAAATATCTATTTATGTTAAATTTTGTTCAATTATTTTAATACTATTGATAGCCCCTGGAAATCGCGCTGATTTTCTCGTTAGTCTGCCAAAAAGTCATTATAAACTTGTTAAAGATAGGTATGAGACAATGAATGTCAGGGCATCAAATATAAACAGACAAGTGTTAGCTTACATCAAGGTTAAGGGAGAAAGTGATGCGGTCGGAAAAATCCCAGATATGATTGAGGGAGAATTGCCTGATTATCTGCAACCTATTAGCGATCGCGAGATTAAGAATTCTGAGGAAGGTTCCTTGAATGTACCACGAAAGGTTAGTTTTTCCAGAGCATCGGGAGGAGGTCTCAGACATTATTATATTAATGGAGAAGCATACGATCCAGAATCCCAGGACTATATTCTGGAGCTGAATACTGCTGAACAATGGGTGTTATAAAATCCATCTGACTCTCCTCATCCCTTCCACATTCATGTCAATCATTTCCAAATCAAGGGCGATCTAATTGATCCAGATAAAGAGGATATGCCGTCAAATTGGCGTTGGTGGGATACAGTTGCTGTTAATAAAAAAAATGTCACCATTCGTCATCGGTTTTCAGATTATGATGGAAAATTTGTTCTGCATTGTCATATTCTGATTCACGAAGACCAAGGAATGATGAGGAATGTTACAATAATAGGAAAGGAATAATTGATAATTGATAATTGAAGGCTAACACGAGCAGGTCAGGAATGCTTATCATAAGCGCAGGTGAATCAGATTTTGGTGGTTTGATGCGGGATGCGGAACGTTTCTTTATTTTGCAGCAGATTGATACTTAGTGGCGCGAGGATTTGCAGCAAGTAGATGGATGCCTAGCGGGAGTCAGTACCGGAGAATAAAATTATTAATATTAATAAAAATTATGACATTTGTATTATATAATAATTATTAATTATCAAAAAAAATTCAGAATTCCTATTGGAAGAACGTCTAATTAGTGTAGAGTTAAAGAAAATTGATGTTGAAAAAAATATTGGTAGGCTGTTGTCTATTGTTGTTGCTTTATGTTGTTGTTCCACAAAAAGCCATAGCGGGAAGTGTGTTAAGTGTGTGTAGTAAAAAGAGTTGTAAAGAAAAAATAGAAGAACAGTTTCGTAAGGACAATAGAGAAAGTCTGAAGTGTCTTCATGATAAAAATTTAGTTTGGAGAAAAAAGTTGAGTAGTGTTGAGATTATTAATAATTTTTGGTTTTTTTCGTTTGATCTGGAATTAGATAATAATATTACCGTTGCGGATGAGGCGCAAGAGGAGCAAGAGGAGCAAGCAAGAGCAAGAGAATTAGAATGGTGGAACAATTGTTGGGAAGGTAATGTAAAAGTGGCTAGAAGATGGGAAGGAGGTAAAATTGTAAGAGTTGGTGGAAAAAGGATGGGTATTTGATTGTTGGTTGGTAAATGAATAAAGGAAATTGAGATGAGATAGATGCATATTAGCATCATCGCATATCAAGTCGTCAAACCCATCATTGCCGCCCCATTTGCTGTAATGAATGTATGGGCAGCCTTTGAGCCAAAGCAACTTCCCAACGGGTCTACCTGGTACACCTCCTGGTACCCCTCCAGGTCTAAGTTCAACTGTCCAGGAACCCCTTCCCTACCCTTTGGTTTGGCCTGAAAACCCTTAGTCATTTTGTCCAAAAAGCAACTCCCCCAATTACGGCGGGGAGTTGTCTTTTTCTTTTTAGGAGTGTATCGCTTACAAAAGTCCCGATACCGTTTAGCACATTCCTCTAAGGTTGTGGCCAATTCTAGAAAAGCGGGATGCCATTCGGTCAAACCATCATCAGTCAATTGTGCATAACTACCATAATTGCTAAAAGCATACAGCGGTTTTCACTTCGGTAGACCACAGTAGAGACGTTGCATAACAAAAATGCGAACGTCCCTACAGGGTTTTTGGTTATGACGATGTGGTTGATCAATCTGAAAAGCGCTGTAAGTAAACCCCAGATGTAACCCTGCAGCTTTGGAGTTGGCATGGATATAGCGCAGAGTCTTGAGAATTCGGTCTGAGTCGCTATTAGAAATGGCCTCACTGAAATGCCGTTGCTCCCAAAAATGTCCAGTACCTACCCCTAAAACGTCACAGAATTTTTATAAATATCCATTAAAATTAAGTAAATCTAGCAAATAATAGTAATGGCCAGTACAATAGTTAGCGATCGCGGACAAATAACGATCCCTGAAGAAATTAGAGACTACCTGAAACTGAATGCAGGGAGTAAAATAGAATTCGTTATTGATGAACAAGGACAGGTTAAAATAATTCCTCTGAAGTTCTCTGTGGAAGACTTGTCGGGTATCCTACATTATCCTGGAATTGAGAAAGCAACAATTGAGGATATGGAAAACGCGATTCAGGAGGCAGCTATTGATTGGAGTTGATACCAATATTCTAGTTCGCTATTTGACTAGAGACGATGAACTTCAGTGGCAAAAAGCACTAGAAATTATTAGAGAAAATCAGCCATGTTTTGTTTCTAATATTGTTTTGTGTGAATTAGTTTGGGTTCTCAAAAGTCAAGCATACAGATTTAGCAAAGATAGAATTATCAACGTCTTGGAAATGATGTTGCAGAGTACAGTTTTTGAATTGGAAAACCCTTCTGTTCTTTATGAAGCTATTGAGCGGACAAAACAGGGGAGTGCAGATTTTTCTGATTATTTGATAGGAGTAATAGCTCGTCGAGTAGGTTGTGTAGAAACTGTGACATTTGACAGAAAATTAAGAGGAGAAGTAGGGTTCAACTGTCTTGAATAAAAGGCGATGTTGCATTCGTCACACTGTGTGATCGCTTAAGTAAATTTAGCAAGCTGTAATCAAAAAAACAGCACGAGTCGCACTGTTCCAGAATCAAAAGGAGATAAATAAAAAATGAGTGTAGTTATTCCTGATGACGTGCTGGTATCGGCTAAAATGTCCGAAGCACAATTAAAGTTGGAAATTGCTATTATGTTATTTCAACAAGATAGAATTAGTATTGGTAAAGCGCGTCGTTTAGCTGGAATTAATTTGTTAGAGTTTCAGCGGGAAATTTCTGAACGGGGTATTTGCATCCATTACGATATTGAGGAGTTTGAGGAAGATATTAAAACTTTGCAGGAAATGGGTAGGTTATGATTGTTGTCAGCGATACTTCACCTATCACTAATTTGTCAGCAGTGGGAGCGTTGGAACTTCTTCATCAACTTTACGATCGCGTCATTATTCCTCAAGCAGTTTATGATGAAATGGCTTCTTTAGGATATCAAGTACCAGGTACGGTTGAGGTTCAAACTTTAGATTGGATCGAAAACCGGAAAGTTGAAAATCGCCAGGGAGTTGAGGAGTTGCGAGTTGATTTAGATATAGGAGAAGCAGAAGCAATTATTTTAGCTTTGGAACTGGATGCAGATTTGTTACTAGTAGACGAGCGTAGAGGAAGAAGGGTGGCTTTGGAGTTGGGAGTGAAGAAAATAAGTGGTTTGTTAGCTGTATTGCAGGAAGCTAAGAGAAAAGGTCTGATTTTAGAAATTAAGCCAATTTTGGATAGGTTGATTTCTGAAAATAATTTTCGGATTAGCGTTAGCCTCTACAATAGGGTTTTACAATTTGCTGGCGAGTGAAAGGGTGAGTATTCTGCTCGCCCGAAAATATCAGGAATTAGCGATCGCTTTTCTATTTCCGATCTATTCCCATTAATCAAAATAGTGTGTTACTCTGTAATTATGGGAAAAATGCGCGCAGATAGGGTCGCTTTTAAAACTATAAAAACTATGTCGAGAGTAATAATATGACTAATATATCCGTTCAACATGAACCATCACTTCCCGCAAAGGAAACTTTGCCTACCATGTACGACTTACCAAGCGAAAACCCGGAGGAACCTGGTTTGTCAGATGTATTTCACGACTTTCAACCTGAACTTTTACGCCAAACTTTTCAACCGCGCAACTGGTATCCCGATAAATTGTTTTGTGGTACTGATATGAATCTCTACTACGATGTCAAACATCCTAAATGGTACAAACGCCCAGACTGGTTTGCAGTTGTGGGAGTGCCGAGTTTTTACGAACAACGAGATATGCGCTTGAGCTATGTAGTTTGGGACGAAAAAATTAACCCATTGATGGTAGTAGAGTTATTATCTCCGGGTACAGAAGATGAAGATTTAGGAGAAAAACCAGGAGAACCGGGAAAACTTCCTACTAAGTGGGAAGTTTACGAGAGTATTCTGAAAGTGCCTTATTATGTTACCTTCAGTCGCTATACCAATGAAATGAAGGCGTTTCATTTAGTAGGCGATCGCTACCAAAAGGTAGAGTTGAATGAGGGACGTTTGTTGGTTCCTGAGATAGAACTGAGTCTGGGTTTGTGGCAGGGTAGTTACAATAGGATAGATAGACTCTGGTTGCGGTGGATGACCCTGGAAGGAGATTTGATACCGACTTTAGAAGAGAAGGAAGCAGCAGCTAAAGAGGAGGCAGCAGTAGCTAAACAACGAGCTACCAATGCCGAACAAGAGGCAGCAGTAGCTAAACAACGAGCCACCAATGCTGAACAACGAGCTATCAATGCTGAACAAGAGGCAGCAGCAGCTAAACAACAAGCTACCGAGGCCAAAAAACAAAGCGATCGCTTGGTGGCAAAACTGCGAGAGTTGGGTATCATTCCTGACGAGTTAAGTTAAATAGTCAGGACTTAGAGCTGATTTATAAAGTAAATATTAAGAGGCTGAATTCCTTGCTATACTTAGGTTTAGTGAGTTATTGTCCAGTAAGCGTCAAATGACTATAAGCTAGGCAATATAAGACTTCTAGCTAAGTTTACAAATCAGCTCTTATATCATGTCCGGTTGAATAGTTATAATTAAAGCTTGTAGTTGGGCTTTAGCCCGAACTGTAGATAGGGCTAAAGCCCAACTACAAACAAAAACTTTTTTATCACTGATTATCCGGACATGATATTACGCAGAAACCGAGTTTATCAACGAAACTGGGAACATTTAATTTGTCAGTTAAAAAAGGTCGTTTATCTTATGTCCATCACATCACGAAGTTTGCAAAAGCTCCTCCGGGAGAATATCTCGGGGGAGAAACCCCTCAGCGTTGACCCCGAAAAGGCCCAAGAGCTGGCGGAAGAGTTATTGGCGCGAGTTGAGCCTCTCGCAGGCGTTAAGCGGAATGATAACTCTCATCATTATAGTCGTTTCCAAGGGGGGGCAAATGCAGACAAGCCCCCCAGCAACACCCTCTGTTGTTCTATTCTGCTAGAAGAATCAAGCGATCGCTGGTATAGAGATCATACCCATTTACATTTGTTCAGGACTCCGGAGGAACAGCTCTGGGTAGAGTTAGACAGAGAGCGATCGCCTGCCCCCGTTTCAGATATTGATGAAGTGGTTGCCCTGGTCAAAGCATTTTTGCAGCGGGTCGATCGGCAAAAAGCCCAGGCTGCCAAGCGCCAAAAGCAGAAAGACTTGAAAGTGCAAGCTATCTTGGCTCAGGTGCGTAAAATTGCCAAGGAAGATGGATTTGACTTTGCCACCGAAGTCGATAGTATTAAGCTCAAGCTAATTATTCGTCTGTCTGACAATGACTACTTTGCTATTTTGATTCCCTTTAACCAGTTCAAGGAGGTGCTGCCCAAATTGCGCACTGCAATTCAGGCTCTCCGCGAGACTTACAACAGCGGCGTTCGCTTTAAAACTCATCTCAAGCGGGGCTATCGCCGTTCTGACTGGGTTCGTCATGAGGATTTATAGTTACAGCACTTGGCGCTCTCATAAGGTACAGTGCGATCCCCCCTAGCCCCCCTTAGAAAGGGGGGAACGAGGAAAGTCCCCCTTTTTAAGGGGGATTTAGGGGGATCGAGATGTATTGCATAGCAGAGGAAAATGCTGTAAAGTTAGAAGGATAAAGGTAAAAGAAAATGATCCGTATTGATGCCCGCGAACTCTATCAAGTTCTGGAACTAACCCCACCGGAGCAAAATATCCTCCTGGTGGGCAAACATGGTATTGGCAAATCAGAAATTATTAGCCATTTCTACGGTCAGCGCCAGAAACTGCCCGTAATCCCATTCTTTTTGGGACAAATGAGCGATCCTGGAGATTTGATTGGCTTGTTGCATAAAGATGAAACAACGGGCCGTTCGGTTTTTTTACCTCCCTACTGGTGGCCTGCCCCCGATCGCCCGGTGGTACTCTTCCTAGACGAGCTTAACCGGGCCCGCCCGGAAATTTTGCAGGCAGTTCAAGACCTGACCCTCAACAAAACTTTGGCTGGTAAACCCCTACCCCCTGGCAGTATTGTCATTGCTGCGGTCAATGCGGGGGAAGAATATCAACTGACGGAACTCGATCCGGCTCTCGTTTCGCGGTTCAATCTCTACGAGTTTGTGCCGACAGTGGAAGATTGGCTGCTCTGGGCTTCCGGACAAGATATAGATTCGCGGGTGCTGATATTTATCCAACAGCATCCGGAGTATCTTGATGGTGACAACCCCGATGCGGATGCAGCGATCGCCACCGCCGGCCTGATCAAAACCCCCGATCGCCGGGCTTGGGTCAAAGTCGCGGATTTTCTTCGCCACCATAGAGAGCTGGAGGAGATTCACTTCAAACTGATTGCTGGTATGGTGGGGAGTCGGGCTAGCGTGGCCTTTCGCCAAAGCCTGGCTACCCAAAGGGGTCTGAGTCCAGAGCAACTTCTGTTGCAATATTCTAAGCATTCCAAACAGCTTAAAGACTTGGAGATTCAGGATTTTGCCAGTTTGAACGAACGGGTCTTGCTCTGGCTCAATGCCGGACATTGCCCCGAAGCAAAAGCGGATAATGCCCGCAAAAATCTTTTGAAATATCTCCAGTATCTCCGTAAGGCCAAACAACAGGAGGCGATCGCCCATTTTTCCTCACTGGTTCAAGGCCCCAAATTTAGGGATGCGATGGGCTTTGTCGCTGAATCGATAGAGCTGATTGATTTCTTGTCGGAGTATTTGGAGGCGATCGAGGTTTGAACTGGAAAAGCCCTCTCCCTAAATTCTTCTCCCACCGGAGAGGGACTTCTGCTCCTCGCTATAATTGTTATGACGTTATACTACTCAGTAAAGTAAATGAGCCTCTTACAAATTGATGAGAATATTTGGTGCCTAGATGGGGATTCGGTAACTATGTTTACAATCCCTTTTCAGACAAGAATGACTATTATTCGTCAAAAAAATGGCGATCTTTGGTTGCATTCTACAGTTGCGATCGATGAAGGTCGTATTAATGCTGTCAAAAAGCTTGGGCGAGTGTCCCACATCATTGCACCAAACAGCCTTCATCATTTATTTGTGAAAGACTGGTTCAACCACTTTCCGGATTCAAAAATATGGGTGGCTCCAGGTTTGCCCAAGAAGTTACCAAATTTAGAGTTTTATGGAATACTCAGAGAAAAACCTGAATCTTTCTGGGAAGATGAAATCGATCAGATTTATTTCGAAGGAAGTAACATTTTAACAGAGATGATTTTTTTTCATAAAAAATCAAAAACACTTATAGTAACTGACTTGATTCAAAACCACGATCCATCAAAAAACAATTGGTTTTGGAAAATGGTTAAAGGTCTCAATGGTGTTCTAGCTCCTAATGGAGGTGTACCTAAAGATTTAAGGCTCTGTATAAGAAACAAGAAGCTAGCAACTGAGTCATTTAAAAAAATATGTGAGTGGGATTTCCAAAGAATAATAATTAGTCATGGGATTTGTATTAACAATAATGCAAGAGAATTCTTTATAAATTCGTTCGATTGGCTTGATAAATAGTATAATAAATCAATAGACCTCTCCAAAAATAACCATTGTGAGCCTTTAAGACCAAGGGTTTCATCATCTTTTCTGGAGAAGTCTAATCAACAACAGATTGCCAACCTGCGGTTGAAAACTGGTTATTTCTGAGTTAGACCTCTTTTTGGCGATCGAGGTGTAAACCAAAAAATCCCTTTCTTGTCTTAATCTCTCATACTGAATAACTATGATTACGACTCTAACCACCCCCCTATCATTCGATCAATTTGTTGACTGGTATCCGGAAAACGCGACCGATAAATACGAACTACACAATGGAGCAATTGTCAAAATGCCTTTAGGAACTGGAGAACATTCTAATGTCATCGGTTTTATTGCTGGCGAACTTCATTTTGAAATTCGCCGATCGCAATTGCCTTTGGCCATTCCCGGCGATTGCTTGCTGAAACCTATCCATGACGAATCTGGCTACCAACCTGATATTATTGTTCTCAATAAAGCGCAACTATCTGAGGAACCCCGTTGGCAAAAAGAATCAATTATTACCAAGGGAGATTCTGTGCAACTGGCGATAGAGGTTGTCAGTACAAACTGGCAAGATGATTATCTGAGGAAAGTCGGGGAATACGAACTGATGGGTATCCCCGAATACTGGATTGTGGATTATCTGGGTTTAGGCGGCAGGCGGTTTATCGGCAATCCCAAACAACCGACTCTTTCTGTTTACCAACTGGTGGATGGGGAGTATGAGGTAACGCTGTTTACCGGAAACGAGAGGATTAAGTCTTTGGCTTTCCCGGAATTGCAACTGACCGCCACAGAGATTTTTGTCGCCAAAACTATTTGATAACTATGTTAAATGTGATATGAGAACGAAACCGATCGCCCGTCACCGCATTGCTCGGATTGTGGAAAAGTGGCTGCTGGTTGAGCCACTGTTGTTGGCTACCTGGACTAGCCACGCTTTAGTCTCTGAGCCACGCATTCAAACGATTCGCATTCAACGAGGCCGGATTGAGTATAATCCCGAGTTTATTGAGCAGTTGAGCGATCGCTACCTGGAAGTCGCCCTGCGATTTGAAGCTCTACGGATTCTTCTGAAACACCCCTACAGTCGCCGCCAAGCTCACTCGAAGATTAGCTATGCTGCCAGCAATTTAACGCTCCAGGAATATTTGCAAACCGAGCTGCCATTTCCTCGGGCGCGGGATATCTTTGGCGATAGCAGCTACGATCGACAATTTTTCGAGTTTTACTATCACAAGTTGCTTGATTCACAGCCCCCTAGTTCGGATGTGGGAGTCTCTGGAACACTGGGAGCAGGGACGGGGGAAGGTAATACCTCAGCTACATCCGGAGCGTCTGGATCTGCTCAATCTGAATCTGAACCCGAATCAGCAGCGGAAACTGAGAATACTTCAGGATTTAGCGATCGCCCCTCGAATCTCCTCTCGGTGTATACCGATCCCAACCTTAGCGGTGTGGAAAATACTAACCAGTGGGATCGAGATGAATTATTGAGCGATCGCCTGGATGAGCTGGTGAGAATGGCGCAAGCTAATGACAGTTGGGGCAGCATTGGGGGCAAGTTGCGGGAACAGATTTTGGCAAATCTGCACCCCAAGCTGGACTATCGGGCGGTTTTGCGGAAGTTTCGCACGTCTATCCTCAGCCAACAGCGGCGACTAACCCGGATGAAACCGAATCGCCGTTATGGGTTTGCCTATATGGGCAGTCGTCGTGACTTTACTACTCGTTTGCTCTTTGCCATTGATGTGAGCGGCTCGATGGGGACGGAGCAGTTACAGCAGGGGTTTTCGGTGGTGAATCGCTTTTTTAATTATGGCGTGCAGGCGATCGATGTGATTCAATTTGATGCTGAGATTACAACTGAGGTGATGACGTTCCGTCGCGCCCAGAGGGAAGTGCAGTTAACCGGACGAGGCGGGACTAATTTTAGCCCGGTTTTGGCGTATCTGGAGGAACATCGAGATTATGATGGTTTGATTATTTACACTGATGGTTATGCTCCTTGCCCTGCACCGCCCCAGAATCGGCGGACTCGCATTTTGTGGTTGTTTGTGAGCGAGGCGCATTACCGGAGTTGTTATCCCAAGCTACAGCATCTGGGGCAAGGGGCTTATCTGAAAGCTAATGCTACACAATGAGAGTCTGCAAGTGCTTGACAACACTTTTCAGCGTACTGGGTTGAGGAATCGATTCTCCTTCAACCTCCCACGCTTCCAAATACATATCCATAACTTCTTCCCCATTCTGAATCGCTTCCCCGCGATTTTTCCCATGAGTGCAAGGCATGACAACGCGATCGCTAAACTCTGGAATCGTTACTAAAAAAAGCCGATCCTCCTCAGACTATTGAACGAGCATACTATATTGAATCATCTTGTTTGTCCTCATGTTGTGTTCAGAATCGGGTCTTTTGGCTACCCCTGAGTCGGGGTCATATCTTTCATCCAAATATATGAAGTTGTCTAAAAAATCATATGAAGTTTATATGAAGTTGTCTAAAAAATCATATAAAGTTTATATGAACTTTTGGGGTTGTATTTTTCTTTTGGTGCAAGTATCTTGGTAATAACTTAGAGAACAATACTAAAAAAAAGTATATTCTTTGTTCTCTGGGTTCACGTTTACCAAAGCAGTTTACAGGGGAGCTACTCAATAAGTAGATTATCCAGTATTTGCAGAATCGCACGCAGAAATTTCGTGTAGTATCACAAGTGCTAGATAATATGCTGCTCGAGGGAGTTATCCTGGACATACTGTCTCAACCTCTAATCAAATTAGAACAAAAAAATAAGTCAAAGAAGTCAGAAATTCTTCCTCGAAATCGTCTTATTTACACAAGCAGTTTACAGGGGAGCTACTCAATAAGTAGATGATCCAGTATTTACACAATCACACGCCCAAATTCGGTGTAGGATCACAAGTGCTAGATAATATCCTGCTGGAGGGAGTTATCCTGCACATGCTCTCTAAACCTCTAATCAAATTAGAACAAAAAAATCGCACTATGCTTTGTCAACTTTAGTTGCATATCGTTTCAAAAAAGACTAGGAGAAAAAAATCATGATTACTCATCAAGGTGGAGATGTATTCCAAACCGATAACAGAGATAATATAGCCAACGTTCAGGAAGTTAGAGTCACGCAAAAGACTAACAACACTGCGACTTGGGTTGTTTTAACGACTGCAGTTCCTCGTATAAGTAACTTCACGAAGGGGATGAAGTTGACATACAACGCAAAAGGAACACGCAATCCCAATGCGGATAACGCTTTAGAGGTAACAAATGTCGATGGTCCTTCTAAATATACATGTAATGGAGGTTGGCCTATCAACACTTAAACGTATTGGACTGTTTCAGCGAACGTTTCCCTGCCTAGCCCTGTCCTAAACCGAACAGCTTGGCGCTGGACATGCTGTCTAAACGTCTAATCAAATTAGAACAAAAAAATAAGTCAAAAAAGTCAGAAATTCTGCTTCTAAATCGTCTTATTTACACAAGCAATTCACCGGGGAGCTACTCAATCAGCAGATGAGCCAGTATTTGCACAATCACACCCCCAAATTCGGTGTAGGACAACAAGTGCTAGATAATATGCTGTTCGAGGAAGTTATAGCAATGAGCGCTCACATATTTACATACTACTATTATCATCAAGTGTAATACAAAGCTCTACTAATATTACCAATACTTTGAATTTACTACATTAGTAATTATTTGTATCATGTAAACACACCAGCGCTCATTGCTATATCCTGCACATGCTGTCTAAACGTCTAATCAAATTAGAACAAAAAAAATAAGTCAAACAAGTCAGAAATTCTGCTTCTAAATCGTCTTATTTACACAAGCAGTTTACAGGGGAGCTACTCAATAAGCAGATTGTCCAGTATTTGCACAATCACACGCCCAAATTCGGTGTCGGACTACAAGTGCTAGATAATATGCTGTTCGAGGGAGTTATCCTGGACATGCTGTCTAAACCTCTAATCAAATTAGAACAAAAAAATAAGTCAAACAAGTAAGAAATTGTGCCTCGAAATCGTCTTATTTACAGAGGCAGTTTACAGGGGAGCTACTCAATCAGCAGATGATCCAGTATTTGCACGCTCGCACGCCCAAAATTCGGTGTCGGACTACAAGTGCTAGATAATATGCTGCTTGAGGCAGTTATCCTGGACATACTGTCTCAACCTCTAATCAAATTAGAACAAAAAAATAAGTCAAAGAAGTCAGAAATTCTTCCTCGAAATCGTCGGGGTGTATGATAAAAGATTGTAAAAATTAAGGAGTAACAACCAAACATGACTCAGAAAAAAATTGAGCAGCAGGGAAGGTACTATTGGGAGTTATTGTTCGATATTGATAACAGTAACAATAACGGTATCATCGACCGTACAACTGAAATCAAAACAGTTGAAAAAATTAACACCAAGGATTTTTACTCGCAAACTCTCAACGTGAAAGCAGTGTTTGACTTTAAGAATGAGTCAAGTATATCACTTAAATTGGAGGAAGTTGGTCAGGTTGGTAAAAAAATGGAGTTCAGTATCCATTTAGAGGCTGGCATGGAATTGACAAAAACAACTGAGAACTTCCAGGAAAAAATTACGGAGAAAACCGAAATAAGGAAGTTTTCTGTAGGTCCTAAAAGTAAATTAACAATGTATCGTTTGTGTTACGTTGCGTCAGGCATAATCGTAAAATCGGATATAGTTGCAAGTAACCCCAAAGACATAGAAGATATCCATGTCAACCTGACGTATTCTTTGGCAACCCGCCTCCTGGGATTGCCGGAAATGGTTGACCTACTTCTCGAGATTCGACCTGGTGTAGACAATATTGAGGAGTGGAAAACAATACGAGAGGAACTGATTAGGAGCACTGGCGCATCACAAGATGAAATTTTTCGCAATTTAGTTACAACTTGCTCTAAAATTGAACCAGATCGGGATAACCGATCTGAGTGGGAAAATATACGGACTACATGTTCTGAGATCCTAAGTGCTTGGGATAAAACCGAAACGCAACTACTCTTTAATAAGTTACTGACTCGCTTTAGTACCACCCATCCCTTAGAGGACAACAGGGATGAGTGGAAACGGATTCGCGAAATGTCAAAGTCAATACTTGATGGTATGAAGCAGGTGTTGTAATGAAGGAGTTTTAATAGCTTATTGCCGGAAATTCAGCTGTGTCAGTCCAGTAGGGTGCGTTAGCAGGGGAGCAATTTATCAATAAACAGATAATCTCTGTTCCTGCGTAACGCACCAAAACCCTTTGCGGAAGCAATCTAGCCACAGCAGTAAGGTGTGTTAACAATAGCGAAGATACTGTTGGCGAAAGTAATCTTCACTGTAATCTTTGTGCTACAAGAAGGATTAATCTAGATTGTGGCAATTGTAGTTTAATATGTAATATACTTTGCAACACATTTGCCAACAGTATCAGCAAACGTACCACAACTAATTCAACTTATCCTTGAACATTTCCCTGTCTAGCCCTGTGCTAAACCGAACAGTTTGGCGATCGCATTGCAGATAAGCTCTAGAAGTCTTCTCTGTCTGCGGGCAGTAAAAGTTCTCGATATAATGCTAAGTATACATTTCTCCCTCATCCCAGTTTATGAAGTACCGAGACATCATTACAATTGAGCCTGAAAAACGTGGTGGTAAGCCTTGTGTCCGTGGCTTGCGTATTACAGTCTATCAAGTCCTTGAGTACCTAGCTTCCGAGATGACTGAAGCAGAAATTCAAGGACGATTTTCCCGATCTGACGCGAGAAGATTTAAAAGCCTGCATTGCTTATGCTGCCGATCGTGGGCGTCGGTTTATGAGTGCCCCATTATCCCCATGAAATTACTTTTTGATGAAAATCTATTGCCTAAATTACCAATTCGTACCCGCCACTGACCTTGATTTGTATATTTATGTAACGATTGTGGATTGGGTGAGGTGCGATCTATTATAATTATTATCAAATTATTAGATAATACACTATTTTTATTGCAGGAGTATAGTTATGGAGCGAACGATAGCCCTACAACAAGCCAAAGCATTGAGTATTGATGATCGCATCTGGTTAGTTCAAGCCCTATGGGATACCATCAGTGCTGAATCAGAACATCAAAAGCTCACAGAGGCACAGCAACAAGAACTATCCCGTCGTCTCACGGATCGTAAAATTAATCCTCAATCAGTGGTCTCTTGGGAGGACATTAAAGCTCAAGCACTTTCTAGAGCAGGAATACAGCAATGAGTTTGTCAATTGTATTTCGGGTTGAGGCACAGGCTGAAGCGCGATCGAGTGAAGATATATTAAAATAATTATCATTACTTAACTCTTATTAAATCGAGATTTTTTACTTTTAAACTTTGTATAACTTCTCTTCCATCAACTAAAATAAAAACATATTTTTTGGGTAATATGCCATGAAGCAAGATACTGCCAGAGTTGTCCCCCGCTTAACACCACAGGAATATTTGGAATGGGAAATCCAACAACCACTACGCTACGAATATTTTAATGGGGAAGTGTTTGCAATGGCAGGGGGAACGTTGCCCCATGCAGATATTGCCCTAAATTTGGCAAGCCTGTTACGGGAACCGTTACGGGGGCGCTGCAAGGTGCGTAACTCTGATGCCAAGGTGGGCATTACTGACGAGGGACCGTTTACCTATCCAGACCTTAGTATTAGCTGCGATGAGCGCGATCGTACCGCCCGACAATTCATCCGCTATCCCTGCGTCATTATTGAGGTGCTTTCTCCGAGTACGGAGGCTTACGACCGCGGTGGTAAGTTCGCCCTGTACCGTCGTCTCTCAACACTACAAGAATATGTTTTAGTGAGTTCTGAAACCAAAACGGTTGAGATTTTTCGGCGGGATGCTGTTGGAGAGTGGCGATTCATTCCTTACAGTGAAGGTGATACGATTGAGTTAATGAGTTTGGGAATCACGTTATCGCTAAATGCTATTTATGAAGATGTTGTTTTAGAGTTGGAAGATGAAGGAGATGAAAAAAGGTAGCAATGCTTATCAGAATAGCACATTGCTATACAGCCCTTTTCAAATGGATAAACTACATCGCCATGACCAAAATATTGTAGGGACGTTTCGCTATGCGACATGAAACGCATTTTTGTTATGCAACGTCCCTACTGTGGTTCACTAAAATGAAAACCGCTGTAAAATAAAATAGGAGTTATTCATCCCCTGTTCAAATCTTTGATTGAAGAGGAAAATTCTCACTATATTGTTAAATTTGAGTAAAATTAGCTGGATCTTGATCGCGTCGGTCGCGCACCGGAATGGGTATTCCTTGGCGATCGCCAGATATAGCTGCCGTAGTTTCTAATGCTTCTCTCAGTCGTTTGGCGGCATAGATGGACATATCTCTGGGTACACTAATACGATCGCGCAGGTAGCGCAGGGCTGGATCGGAAGCAGATGGTGGCGGACAGAGTTCTCCTGTGATCATGTAAGTCAGAGCGCAACGCAAGGCTTCATCAAAAAGGCGATCGTCGGCTGGATTAACGCGAATGATATTATGACGATGTTTTATAACCCTGTGCAGAGCTTCCGTTCGAGACGTTTCGGGTTCTGGATACATCACATCTGGTAATCCAAACCAAGGACCGCAATCGACTCGTTTTTGATTAACCTCAGTTTGAGATTCTTGGTTAGGATAACATCCGCCCATTTGCGGTGGTAAATCGTGGGCATGGGTATGAAAATCGCTTTGTGTTCCTCGATAGGTAGATCGGGTTTCCATCGCATCAAACCAATCAGAGAACCTGGGATTTTCTTCCCGCAATGAATAGCCCTTGTAATAGTAAAGGCTGGCATTCATCCGCTCCACATAGGGAGTAAAAACCACATCAACTATACCAAATTCTTCCAGAAAATAAGGTCCTGGAGTACTGGCTAAAGCCGCTTCAACTTGAGGCACGATGGTGGTAAATTGATCTCGACTGCGTTGTTCGTCCCTTTGCGATCGCGTGGGGTAGCACAACCAAGTACACCAGCCACGAAATAGTAGGCGTTCTAGCTGGCGCAGAGGCAGCGCTCGGCGATCGCCCATTCCTACCTGATTTAATGGGCCAAATGCGTTTTCTAATGCTAATAAGATATCATCACTTTCTGTAATTAACTGACCGTCAAGTTCTAGGGCAGGAAGCATTCCCGATCGCACCTTTTGCTTATACCACTTTTCTTTCGTTCCATAACAGAACATAGTAACTTTCTCGATACGGTACGGAATCTGCTTTTCCTCTAACCACAGCCACACTTTTTGGCAATAAGGACACCAAGCATGATGATCGCGATAAAGAGTAACTCGCACATCTGATTCGGCTTGTCCAAACAGGCGCAATCTGGCTTGGGAATTGGTTGGTCCGTTCACCGTATCTCGCTCAAATGTGGCGAGTTGTTCTAGTTCTTCCCAACTCAAAGGCAAAGATTTGGTTGATTTCATAAGTTACTCCAGAAAATAATGTTCAATTTTATCACAACTTCATTTATCCGACTCGGAGTCTGACGGTTAGCAGCTTGAGGACTATAGGAAACCATGGGATTGTTCATACTTTCGCCCAAAAATTAAATAAAGTCGAGGAACTTCCTGTGTATGGGATAGTAACGGATGCAGAATTATGGCAATTTGGAAAATTAGTATCCGATGAATTCACAAAAAGCAAGTTGAGAATTATTATTACCGATTTAGATAAAATTTTCGGAACGATAAGTTTTTTATTGTCAAGCAAAAGGGAAGCAGATTTGAATTAAATTCGGTTTTTTCTAGTCTGGTTTGCCACCTTAATATAGAATCCGGTTATATAGTATATGTTTATAACTCTATAATTACTTCAATCTCCCCACCCTCCGCATACTTCCCACACTCCCCACCCCTAACTATATAATAAGTATTCAACCGGATTTGATACAACAGGGCTGGCCTAACGCAGCCGACGAATTGACTGCTGCTCTCACGATACGAGACCCCGATATGGTGGAGAAATCTCCGAAGTGCTATAATTCAGTTGTTCTGGACATATAATTATGTCGCGATCGCTTGCTATACTTCCATCAAATACAGTCCATACCGATGATACAAACACCGGGCAAGTTATATCAAATCCGGTAGCATCGGTGTAATTAGATGGTGAGTAGGGGTAGGGACGTTGCATGCAACGTCCGTACGGGAGATGGGGAGATTGAGAAATATTTGGTAATGGTTGAAGATGGAACATTTTTTTATACCGAATTAAACGGATTTGATATTAAAAGCTGCCCGAGTAAAGCAATGGTGAAACCTTCAATTATTGGCCCTGCTGCAAGTTACAGCTTTAGTCAGTATGGCATCCTACCCATAAAGTCGTTGCGTAAGCCTTAATATTGTAAAATATAAATCTTAACCAAATCAGAGGCGCTATATATGACTAAATCTAGTCAAGTTTTAATTAATGCTTTTCTCACTGAGCGTAATACACCAAATCCTCTCGGTCACCGCAGTCCTTCCTGGGGTCGTCATGTGGACGATCTTTCTATGGTCGATCCTGGAGAAATTGCAGAGAGTGTTGTTGTTATTGAACCCTGGGAGCATGTTGGCGAACGACCCAGCGATAAGGTTGGGGTCATTGCATCAGAGAACGTGGCCTATATTGTCGATCAGATCCTGGGTTTACCTACCCTTATTGTACCCGCTTGGAAGCAGGGTATTTCTGACCTAAAGCACTTTGCTGCCCTGACAAGTCTAGCCAAACTTATAGTATTGGAAGGCGGCGAACCGGATGTTCATGTAAAAGAGACTTTTTCACAAGCCTTTCCTCGTTCAGATGCTACACAACTGATTGTTGAGTTCCTCCTAAAACAGGTGCCTTTCATTGGCATTTGTCTCTCTCATCAGCTTACGGCCCAAGCCCATGTAGAATTAATCCGTGAATCTGTGCGTCGTCTAGAAAAATCCCAACAACCAGCGTTTGTTGCTGTCAGTTATCGTATTGCCGAGATTGCAAATCGCCTAAAGGTGGAAAAGAGTTACGGTACTGTTGCCCAATCTTGGAACGATGAATCGTTTGCCGTTGCTAAGAATGAAGAAATTAGCCATTCTAATACACGGTTATACCCCTACCGGGATATCGAGATTCCTCATGTTCCGACTGAAATCACGGAGACATATCGTGTAGTAGCAAAACGTTTTGATGCCATCATTGATGTAGCACTCCAGTACGAGAACGATCTGCACATTCAGGCATTTCATGGCAACGAAGTATCAGAAGAATCAATACGCTTCGTATGTTGGGCTTATCAGCAAATTAACCATGCGATAACTGCTTATAGCCTTGAAGCCGCCTCGGTACCAGACCTACAAAGCCTAATGACTGCACCCATTGGTGTCGAAATTTTAGCTTCAACACATACTCAAAGTGGCGATCCGCTATGTGAGGTTGCAGCAACCGGTATTTATTGGGATAACGGCCGGAAAGCATTAACTACCCAGTTTCACCCAGAACTTGATGAATCCTTAATAACCGCATCTGAAGGGTGGGCACCTTCCTGGGAAGATATGAAAAATTCTGATGGAATTCGTTTGTTAGCACGTATGCTTCAGTCAGTTCTCTAAAAATGAGTAATATCAAATCGGGTAGTATCGGTATAAAAAAGCGTAGAAACCGGGTTTGTTTTAAATCCTCCGCTGTATAACTGAACTTCTCACAAACCCGGTTTCTTATAACACACGGTTCCCGAAAAATCAGATTTTTCGGGAACCGTAGCTAAAGGAATGGAGAACTACCACCAGACTATAGTTTCGAGATATTGTCAGACACATTGGTAGATTTATCTAGAATTTTTCGCGGCAAATTTATATTTCAGAATATTAGACCTCTCCGGAAAAGAGGTCGGAGGGAGTAATACGGACGTTGGAATATATTGCTACTAATGACTTGAACCAATCCTCTACAGATGATGTAGAGTTTGAGTCACAAACTAGATGGAAAATAGAAGAATTCCACAGAGAAATCAAACAACTAACAGGGCTGGAATTTTGCCAATGTCGTCAGGCAAAAATTCAAAAAAATCACATTGCTTGTGCTATGTTGGTGTGGAATCATTTGAAAAAAATGGCAAATCTTCTAGGAAAAACTATTTATCAGCTAAAACATGAATTATTATCTAAATATCTAGTATCTGAACTCAAATATCCTGCAATTAAAATGACGGTTGTTTAAGTTTTTATAGATAGATATAAAATCAGAGGTACTGAGCGATCGCTCTCTAAAAATTACAGCGTTGGCGGAGCCTAGCGGCAGCTATATCGCTCTATTTGCCATACACTATATATAGTGTCTTTGCGTAAGTCCTGAACAAGCTACCGAGGCCAAAAAACAAAACGATCCCTTGGTAGCGAAACTACGAGAGTTAGGTATCATTCCTGACGAGTTCAGTTAAATAGTCAGGACTTACGCAGAAACCGGGTTGATCGACGAAATCTTGTGGTTTTAACAAATAATCAGGGAAATAAACCCAGTTTCTTAGTTGGTTTGGGTAATATCATGTCTCTTTGAATACCCACAATAAAAAATTGAAGGAACAGGGAACACTTAACAGGGAACACTTAACTGGGAGAAATTTATCAGAGAAAAGATTTTTATTATAGCTAATTAATGAGACTTGATATAAGTCCTGATTGTATTACGCTGACTAATTGTTCGGATTTAATAAAAGTTTTCCTACTTATTTAACCAAATTAATAATCGTTGCATAGTAAAGCTCTCGAATAATAAAAAGTTAAATCAATTATCCCACATAAATCATCAATTATTTCCCACTACTCCCTGCTCCCTATTCCCTCTTTTCGAGTGTAATAAAACCATATTTTTCAAATACAGCTTTTGCCTCTGGAGTAAACATAAATTCTTCTAGTTTTTGAGCCGCTTCAATATTTTTACTATCTTTAATTATTGCAATGGGATAAACTACTGGTGTATGAGAATCATCAGGTGCATTAGCAACAATTTTTACTGCCTCTGAAGCATTAGTATCTGTCCGATAAACAATGCCAGCATCAACATTTCCTGTTGCTACATAATTTACTATTTGACGCACATTTTTAGCAAAAACTATTTTTGGTTCTACTGCTTCATAAATACCGAGAGAACTTAAAACTTCTTTGCCATATTTTCCCGCAGGAACACTTTGTGGTTCGCCAATAGATATTTTACTAATAGTATCTTTTGTTAAATCTTGAAAAGTATTAACTGAAGCAGTATTTTCTTGGGGAACTATTAACACCATTTGATTTTTCAGGAAGTTACGACGACTTTCATCTATGATGAGACTTTTTTCTTGCAACATATTAATATGATCAGGAGATGCAGAGATAAATAAATCTACTGGCGCACCTTGTTCAATTTGTTGTCGTAGAGAACCGGAAGAAGCTAAGTTTAATGTTAAAGAAATATTAGTTTTTTGTTGTTCATAAATAGGTTTGATTTCTGTCATTACATCTCTGAGGCTAGCTGCTGCTGAAACTGTTAAATTTATTCTGGAAGTGGTAGACTGAGAAGATGAATTATTGGTATTTGGGCTGCAACTAATTATTAATAAACAAGCAAGTATGGCTATAAATTTTAAAGTTGCGATCGCCATTTTTTTCATATCTATTGCTCCAATGTTTAATTTTTCTTAAAGTTATTAATATTGTAGAGTTTTTTTTGTTAAAATTCCACGAGTGAAGAATTTCAGTGGGACTCATTGGCTTAAAAACTAGCTGAAGGTAGTAGACCGACATATCTAAAATGGTGCGTTACGACAGATTATTAAATGCCACCCGCAGTCTAGGTTCTAGTTGTCTAACGCACCCTACTAGACCAACACGCCTAAAATGATGAATTAGATTTCGTTCGTAGTTGCGCTTTAGCCCCCACCCACTGATGGCGCTAAAACGCAACTACAAGCCTGACACAGCTAAAATGTTAGAATAGTAGGGGTAGGTTCTAGCTCAAATTAACGAATTTAACCACCAGATGAGATGAACCCGCCCCAAATATCTAATGGACTCTTGTTGTCAAAAAGATTTTATCAGCCAAAAACTTAATAGGGACGTTCCATGGAACGTCCCTACGATAATGATTATTTACAAGTGGTACTTATTAGACTAAATAAGCTTCTTGGTGAGTTTTGATAACGCAATCAGACATTGGTTTAGCTACACACAAGAGTGCCCACCCTTTTTCTACCTGTTCATCGTCTAAGAAGCTTTGATCTTCTTGGTCGATTTCTCCTTCAACTAATCTACCAGCGCAGCTAGAGCAAGCTCCAGCTTTGCAAGAAAAAGGTAACTCTATGTCTTGGTCTGCTGCTGCATCAACAATATTCGTATCATCATCAACATCGATAGTGACATCCATTTCTGGGGGTTTATTTTTCTTGCCTTTGATTAGTCGTACTTTGTAAATAGCCATTGGTTAATTAGATCCTCCTTTTTTTTAGTTGTTCTTAATATCGTAAACTGTGTTAACAAGCTATCAGCTATTAGCCACAGTCTTTATGCTGAATGCTGAATACTGAAAGCTATATTAACTGCAAGGTACTCCTGTTGGAGTGCAACCACCTGCTTGAAAAGACTTTCCGCAACTACAAGTTTCTGTGGCGTTAGGGTTAATAAATTTTAAGCCGCTCTCTGTTAAACCTTCAATGTAGTCAACTACGACTCCGTCTAATAAAGGCGCACTTTTAGGATCGATAAATATTTGTAAATTATCTTTTTCTAGTAGCAAGTCATCTGCCTTCGGAGCTTTAGCAATATTTAAGGAATATTGATAACCACTGCAACCTCCATCCACAACAGAGATGCGGATGCCTTGATTTGAGTCTTGCAGGAAATTTGTAAGTTTAGAAGCAGCTTTTTCTGTTAAACTCAGAGTCATAATCTTGAAGGAAAGTAATTTATACTTACCGATAAAATAATTATCCAGATAGGCGACATCCGCCTCTTGTCTGGGTTAGTAATTTAGTGGTTTAAGGAAAAATGGTAGTTTGACAGGCAATTAGGTAAATCAGGCTAACACTAAAACTGATTGTATTGATTGGAAAAATGCACCCTGACTTTCGAAAATTATAGTCTTAGTGTCAGCCTGATCGTACTGCACATCGCTGTCGCGATCGCATATCCTAAAAGGTTTTTAAACTTGCCGTTTTTACCAATTCCTTATTTATAAATTAAACCAAAGCTCTAACTACAAACTGTTCGCTGTGATAACTTCTGTGGTTAAATTATTCCCAATATCTGTGGAGTCAGCTTTTAATTCTCTAGAGAGAGAACCGCAAACCTCACAGTTGGGGTCATGGTAGGGGCGACGTTTGGCAAATTCCATCCCATCCAAATCCATTGTTAACAGTTGTGACCACAGGGGTTGACTAAATCTTGTAATCTGTTTGATTGCTTCTGAAGCTGCTAGACAAGCTAGAGTTCCAGAAACTATCCCCAATACTCCGAACCCACGTCTATCCCAGTTTGGTTTTTCTGGGAATAGACAAGACAAACAGGGAGTTATACCAGGAACTATGGTGGTTAGATAAGCTTCCATACTATTCATAGCAGCTTCCACCATGGGTTTGCGCCAACGTACACAGGCAGCATTGAGTAAATTCCGTTCGTCAAAGTTGTGGGCGCAGTCAAGAGCAATATCAGCAGACTGTACCAATGGGTCTACATTTTCAGCCGTAACATATTCGGGTACTGCTTCAATCTGAACGTCTGGGTTAATGGCAGATAGAGTTTCCTTAGCTTTGTCTACTCGCACTTTACCAACCCAATCATCTGTCATCAAGATTTGACGGTTCATGTCATCAAGTCGCAGTTCTCCACCTCGGACTAAAATCAACTTCCCGATACCTGCTACTGCTAAATACAGTGCTACTGTGCCACCCAACCCACCAACTCCAGTTACCATAGCTGTTGTTGACTTGAGTCGCTGTTGTGCTTCCTCACCAAAACTAGGAAGCATCATTTGACGACTATAACGTTCTAATTCTTTGGGCGTGAGGTCGGACACAATTTTTTACTCCTTACTCAGCACTGATTTCTGTTAATTTAACTACGTCGTTATGTTCTTGTTGGAATACTGGAAATACTTTTTGCTCTTGAGCGTTAGATGTCAAGAAAGTTTGATAAGCTGATTCTAATGCTGTTTTATATGCAGTTATTTTTTCCGCTTCAGCTAGTTCTTTTTTTTCGTCAACTTCTGCAATTGCTACAGAAAACATTTTCAATATATGCAGGCGATTTACATTTACAGTTGTTTGGTCAAAGGGAATTTCAAAAAAGTTGAGAAAATCTTCAGCATCGACAAGTTTTTGGAAATCTGTTAATGTCTTCATTTGATGAACCCCAGTGTTATTTAGTAGTGGCTATTTCTATTATCTGATTATAGACACAAATCAAAATAGTTATGGTCTATTTTGATTTTATTTAAGATTCTATGACTTATATCATGTCCGGATAATCAGTGATAAAAAAGTTTTTGTTTGTAGTTGGGCTTCAGCCCTATCTATCTTAGGGCTAAAGCCCAACTACGAACTTTAATTATAACTATTTAACAGACATGATATAAGTCCTGAAAAAGCTGGCTGCTGAGTGCTAACCGCTTTTTTAAGTTAGAGTTTACAAACTTCCTTGTATTTTTTCACCAACTCAATGCCAGCTTGAGTCATTTTTTCTCCTTCATCTTCTAATTTTTCCAGAGAAGTAAACCCAAAACGTTGAGCATCCCGTAAAGTTCTAGAAACCACTAAAAGACGACCACAAAATACAAGTGCCCAGCCAAATCCTTCATGGTTGATACTAATAACTACTTGCATAATTTGATTAGTTTCTAATTCAATGCTAGTAGCTATTGCATTGTAGAATAACTTAATCCGAGATAAAGTCATGGGATTGACTTCTTCTTCAGTAGAAATCTGGCGCTTTTCTTGCTTACTAACAATGTAAGGTTTAAGAATTAATTCAGGAGACCAAGACTTATATACTCCATAGGAGTCTTGAGCTTCTACTGCTCTAATTAATTCCTTAATAAAGGGAGCAGAATAAATGTCAGTTGTTTTTGTTGTTGTTTCTGTTTGAACTGTCATAGTTTTACACCTCTTCAAGTACGGCTTCTAAATCAGATTCGGAAGTTTTTTGTAAAGCTTTCCTTAACCAAGGTGGAGGACTGCCTTTTAATGTTTGTACCAATCTATCAAGAACTTCAGTAATTGTTTGTTCTGCTGAAGTTGACTTCATGGGAGTAACTTTTTTGTTGATTAAACGACCTGCTGCGGGACCGCCAATTTCTAGCACATAAACTATTGTGCAGTCGAGCAAAGCTGCAACTTTGGCATGAAGTTTTTCTAGTTTATCTTGTTTGGGAGCATCTTGATCTAGATTACCACCAAAAGTTAAGGGTTCTAGAGTTTGATATCCTTTGTCATCAACTTCATATAAAGCCATTTGTTTAGAAGAACCAAAATGACCATCTATATGAACAAAATCAGTTGTTGCAAATGCAACTTTCATTGTTGTTTTCCTCCTTGTTGTATGTACCAAAAACTAATAGTAAAAAACTATTAGTTCTTGATAACAAGCTTGTTTTGAAGCGGTGAAGTTTGTAGTTTTGCTCTAGCCCGAAATGTTTGTAGTTTTGCTCTAGCCCAAAATACTTGTAGTAGACTGACATATATTCAATGGTGCGTGACGACGGATTTCTGAATTTCTTTCTTAGTCTAAACTTAAGTCGTCTAAGACACCCTACAAGTTTTGCTTGATATTTCGGGCTGAAGCCCAACTACGAGCCTAATAAACCCGGTTTCTTGTTTCTAACGTAGCGACAATAATGAATAATCATTACTGTGAATTTTTGATTCTTCTTGGTCTAAGAAAATATTGCCAATATCAAATAATAAATTCATTGTACCACGATAACCGACATAACAACGTTGACCATTACCGAGGCGATCGTGAATTGGCATACCCATCCGATATAGAGCAAGACCTAACTTCTCAGATATTAGCTTACCATGAGAATTGGTAATTAGTAAATCTGAACCTGCTGCTACTTCTTCCAAGTCTCCCAAGTCGCCAATAATTACATTTTCTGTAGGTAATTTTTCTAATAAAGGCGATCGCGTGGTTGTTACAGCAGCTTTAATATCTGCCCCCATTTCTCGTAAAAACCAACTTGTTGCCCAAAGTAAATCTGGCTCCAGAGCAATAGACACTTGCTTATGCCCAAAATAGAAGTGGGTATCCAACATCGCATCCTGTAACTGCCGACGTTGGCGTTGGTACTTCTGAGGCACTTCGCAACCCCGGTCGAGATGGGGATCGGTACGAGAAACAATTATTTGAGACAATTTTAACATGAAACTGTCTACAGCACCCAAACCAGTCAAACGAGGAAATACTTGATATTGAGTAGCAAATTTTTCTTGCAATATCTGAGCAGCATTCCGCAGACTTTCCCCAATAGCAAAGGTGAAAGCTGAATGACGTAAATTACGCAACTCCTCTATTGTGGTACCGCCGGAACTGGTAGCACTATAAATATCATCAATTAAATGTCCGTCCAAAGATTGAGATATATCCGGTATAACTATGGGAATTAAGCCAAAACCTTCCACAATATCTTTAACTTCCTGCACGTCTCCAGGAGCAAGACTAGAACCCGCTAAAATTGTAATGAAAGGTTTTTTAGTTTCGGTGGGAATAGGTTCACCATAATCATAAGCTACTATACGTTCTACTGTAGCAGCAAAACCGTCCTGAGCAGAACCCTTATAATCTGGAGTAGAAACATTTAATATGGGGAACCCATCTAACTCTGGATGATCTTCTCTAAATTTCTTGAGAATGCGCTCCATATCATCGCCCCTGGTTTCAGTTAAACCAGTGGTCAACAAACCAATAACTTCTGGCTTAGACTTCTCAATTTGAGTCAGTAGCGCTTTATCAACGTTATCTTCCCCTCCCAAAATAGTTGTAACTTCACTCATGGCAGTAGTAGACAGGGGAACAGCTTCCTGGAAGTGATTTACCAATAATACCTTAGCAAAAGCAGTACAACCTTGAGTTCCGTGGAACAGTGGCATCATGCCGTTAATTCCTAAGTATGCTAAAGCTGCACCTAGAGGTTGACTCAGTTTCAGAGGGTTTGTAGATAATGGGTTTTTATGAACGTTGACTGTTGCGGGTGGAATATTAGTCAGACTTGGTAAGGTTTCAATTGCCAAAACATCATCTAACTGACATTCTTCTAACCAAGGTGCCGGTTGTCGGACTTGTTCCCAAACTGGACTATGGAGAGCTTCATCTAATTCTTTTGCCATTTCAATCATCCCATGATATCCGGCGTAGGGATGATGACGTTCTTGGTTAATGTGTAAAAATGGTATTCTCGCTTTGAGGGCAGTATATTGGTTACGACCTCCTGCGATGAGCATATCAGCTTTGGTGTCGGCAATGACTTTCAGCAGAATTTCGGCATTACCCTTTTCTAGCAAAATGCCATCCTTACCAAGCAACTTTTTGATTTTTGCCTTATCTTCTTCCGTACTTTTCTTGGTGCTAGTAGCAACCACATCCATACCTAAATCTTTAGCTGCGGAAATAATAGACCAACTTTTCACCCCACCTGTATAGAGTACAACTCTTTTACCTTTGAGACGTTGGCGATAAGGTTCTAATATTTCTTGGAGAATTGTTGTTTCTTCCGCAATGAGCTTTTCTGTCCGCTCTTTCAAGTCATCATAGCCAAGTTGAGCTGCTATATTTCTGAGGCAGTTATTAATATCCGCAACACCATAAAATGATTCTTCAATGTAAGGAATACCGTATTCTTCCTCCATTTTCCGTGCCATATTGATCATAGCTTTAGAGCAGATCATCACGTTGAGTTTGGCACGGTGGGCGTAACAAACTTCTTCGTAGGTAGCATCTCCAGTGATTTTTGACAATACCCGAATGCCTAGTTTTTCAAACAGGGGTAACATTGCCCACATTTCACCCGCAATATTGTATTCGCCGATGAGATTAATATCGTAAGGTGTAGTAAATTCTGGTTCTGCTGTACCTACTACATGGTCTAATAATGCTTCTGCACTAACCCGGTTGCCAAGATTTTTACTACCGATGAAACCAGGAGAGTTAACAGGAATGACCGGAAGTTCTAATTTTTTGGTAGCGACTTTACAAACTGTTTCTAGGTCATCGCCAATTAAGGACGTAACGCAGGTAGCGTAGACAAATACTGCTGGAGGTTGATAACGTTTTTTCAGTTCAGCGATCGCCTTCAATAATTTTTTCTCACCGCCCATGATAATGTCATTTTCACCCATATCGGTAGTGAACCCCATTTTGTAGAGATGGGAGTTAGAGGACAGACTACCACGAGTTCCCCAGGAATTACCGGAGCAACCTAGAGGTCCATGAACTAGGTGAGCTGCATCTGTGATGGGTACGAGGGCGATACTAGCTCCGTCGAAAGCGCAACCTCCTTGAGCAGCTCCGGGTGCTGCCTGTTGGTTACAGCCTTTCTGTTTTTTATCTCCGTTATTTTTCTTATGGTTGTGTTCGCAACCAGGCTCATTCAAGAGTTCGGCAACTTTGCCTGGGGTCATCATAGCCATGTTATTAATTCTCTTTATTAACTACTATGGGGCGGGGATGGAGTATCTAATCTTAAGAATGACAAATTTTTATTATTTATTTTGTATAGAAGTTAGCATTTTGTAGGTTGGGTTGAGGAACGAAACCCAACAAAGTGATAAAAAAGTTTTTGTTTGTAGAATTGCTCTAGCCCTATCTATCTTACTTAGACCTACTACGAGCTTACTTAGACCTACTACGAGCTTTAATTATAAACTATACTAAATAGGCAGTCCAGTAGGGTGCGTTAGACGGCGATCGCCACTAGGTGTAAAAGGTATTTAGGAATCCGTCGTAACGCACCATTCTTCTTGTTCAGCGCTTTAGCTTATTAGCGATGGTGCGTTACGCTTCGCTTTTCATGTCGCGCAGCGAAACACACCCTACTGGACTGTTTCATCTAAAATAGTGCATTAGGACGGGTTTATATAAATCTTAGAGTAAGTATCAAAATTTCGACTAAAACCCGCCCCTACTATTGCACCATTTAAGATTAAACAATCCACTACTATACTAAAATAGGGGCTTGATACCCAAGCCCCTACTCTTTTTGTGGCGATAGATTAACGAATCAAGTCAAAAGATGTATCGTTAACACCTAATTCCATGCTACCACGGTCTAACTCATCTAGGATAGTATTAACAATCCAGTTGAGTAGATTGAATGCTCCCTTATATCCTAAGATAGAATAACGGTGTTGGTGGTGACGGTCAAAGATAGGATAGCCGATACGTACTAATGGAGTACCAGTATCACGTTGGAGGAACTTACCATAGGAGTTACCAATCAACAAGTCAACTGGCTCAGTATCCAACAGTGAGCGCATGTGCCATAAATCCTTACCAACCCACACTGTAGCTTCTTGGCCGTTAGGATCGGCAGCTAACAATGCCTTAGCTTCCTCTTCAAACCCATTAACATTACCGTTGTTAACAAGAACGTGAATTGGCTGCATACCCAATTCTAGAACGAAGTTTACCAAACCTAATACATGGTCAGGGTCGCCATAAATTGCAACGCGCTTACCGTGTAACCAAGCTTGAGAGTCAGTGATAGCGTCAACTGCACGACCACGCTCAATTTCTAGCTCTTCAGGAATAGCCTTACCAGTCAATTCAGACAAGCCCATTAAGAACTCATCAGTACCACGGATACCGATAGGACGATAAGTAGCTGTTGTTTGACCACCTTCTTTCTCTAGGTACTCTAGAGTCTTAGGAGTAGAATATTTCTGGAAGGAAATAGTAGCTTTAGCATTGATGGAATCAGCACCTTCTTCCAGAGTTGTACCACCGTTGTACATCTTGAATTCACCTAAGTTAGGAGAATCAAAGCTCTCAGCGTTGTCAGCTAAAACAGTGTTAGGAACATCCATCAAAGATAGAATACTCTTCAATTCCCGGATGTTGCCAACGTAAGGGTCGAAACCAGGGATGAAGTTGATTTTACCGTTAGTAACTTCCTTCTTAGTTTTACCTTCTTGAGTTAGAGCTACCAGAATACCCTTGAGCATATTGTCATAGCCTGTGATGTGAGAACCAACAAAGCTAGGAGTGTGAGCAAAAGGAACTGGGAAATCTTCAGGAACTGAACCTTGCTGCTTGGAGGTAGTGATGAATGAACCTAAGTCATCTCCAATAACCTCTGCCATACAAGTTGTGCAAAGAGCAATCATTTTAGGCTTGTACAAAGCATAAGAGTTTGCCAAACCATCAGTCATGTTCTTGAGACCACCAAATACCGCAGCATCTTCAGTCATAGAAGAGGAAACAGCTTGGAATGGCTCTTTGTAGTTACGAGTTAAGTGGGAGCGGAAGTAAGCAACACATCCTTGAGAACCATGTACAAAAGGTAGAGTTCCTTCAAAACCTGCAGCTACAAAGATAGCACCTAAAGGCTGACAAGCTTTAGCAGGGTTGATAGTTAGAGCTTCACGAGCAAAGTTCTTTTCGCGATATTCCCAAGTTTTTGTCCACTCACGAACTCTTTCTACTTCTTCCTTGGAAGGACCACCTTCAAATTCTCTCTTGCGCTCGAACATTTCTTGATATTCTGGTTCTTGGAAGAGTTGAAAGTGATCTTTGATTTTGTCTACATTCTGACTCATGGTGTTTATCCTCTATGGTATTGTTCGGAAGGAAGAGGGAAGAAGGAAGAAGTAAGAAGAATCTCAACTACAACTTCTAACTCCCAGTTCCTAGTAAAATCTTTGTTTGTATATTGGGTATGCCGTAGTGATGGCATCACCCCATTACCTAAACTAAGCTTATCTTCAAAGCCAAAGCCAAAAGGTTAAATTAATTACTTTTGACTTTTGACTTCTGACTTCAAACTTCTGACTTCTACTAGCTAGCTTGCTTCCAAGGAGCCTTGATTAGGTTCCAAGTTGGGCTGTTGAGAGCTAGATCCATGTCACGAGCGAAGATAGCAAATCCGTCATAACCGTGATAAGGACCAGAATAATCCCAGGAGTGCATTTGACGGAATGGCATACCCATCTTCTGGAATACATACTTCTCTTTAATACCAGAAGCAATTAAGTCTGGCTTTAATTTCTTAGCAAATTCTTCAAATTCGTAGCCACTGACGTCATCGTAGATTAGAGTACCTTCTTTAGCATATTCAGCAGTACGCTTGTAGTCATCACCGTGACCGAATTCATAACCAGTACCGATAACTTCCATTCCTAAATCGTCAAAAGCAGGAATAACGTGACGTGGACGGAGACCACCAACCATCATCATTACTTTCTTACCTTCTAAACGAGGACGATACTTAGCAATTACTGCATCAGCTTGTTCTTGATACCGAGCAATTACTTTCTCTGTGTTTTCCTTGATTGTATCGTCGAAGTAAGAAGCAATCTTCCGTAGAGACTTAGCGATTTGAGTAGGACCAAAGAAGTTGAATTCTGTCCAAGGTATACCATACTCTTCTTCCATGTAACGGCAGATGTAGTTCATGGAGCGGTAGCAGTGGATGAGGTTGAGGTTCACCCTAGGAGCCATGAATACTTCGTTGTAAGTACCATCACCTGTTGCTTGGCTAACAACTCTTAATCCAATTTCATCTAATAATAAACGAGAACTCCAACCGTCACCACCGATGTTGTAATCAGCGATTAAGGATACGTCATAAGGAGTTGTTTCAAAACCGATATCTTCGTTAGTGATCTTTGCAGATGGCTCGTATACCCAGTCACGCACTGTGTCGTTAGCTATGTGGTGACCTAAAGACTGAGAAACACCACGGAAACCTTCGCAACGTACTGGAACAACTGGCTTATTCAGTTCTTTAGCAGCTTTCTTAGCTACTGCTTCGATGTCATCACCAATTAGACCTACTGGGCATTCAGATTCAATTGTGATACCAGCATTCAGAGGGAATAATGCTTCGATTTCATTCATAATCTTGGTGAGTTTCTTGTCTCCACCAAAAACGATGTCTCTTTCTTGGAAATCGGAGGTGAATTGCATTGTACCGAAGGTATCAACACCAGTTACACCGTTATAGTAGTTACGACGACCTGCCCAAGAGTAGTAACCGCAACCAACTGGACCGTGACTGATGTGAACCATGTCCTTAACAGGACCCCAAACAACCCCTTTTGCTCCAGCAAAAGCACAACCACGAGTTGTCATTACACCAGGAACTGATTTAACATTAGACTTAACGCCACAGTCAGATCCTTCTTCTAAAACATTGAGGTGCTTTTTCCGTCTTTTAGCAGCTTTCTCAGGATAAGCGTCTAATACTTCTTGAATTAACTGTTTGTTCTGTTCTATTTTCTCGGATGCCATGTTAGATATCTCCTTTTGGATATTGGAAGATTTTGGTGTTTGAGTTTTGTATTAGTGGGGGCAGGTGCTTTTTTATCATCTGCAAAACCTGCCCCTACAAAATTAATTAATACAAGACTCACCACTCAATATTTGTGTTGTGAGATGGGGTGTGCTAATCACACCCCTACTATTGTGCTAGAAGATTTTAAGCTTATTTAGCTGCTTTTATTTAGCTGCTTTTAAAGCTGCATCTTGTTCTGCAATTTGCTTCTGACGATCATCTTCGTCACCTAATAGACCGAACTCAATTAACAACTCTTCTAATTCATCCATTTCTAGAGGAGTAGGAATAGTTAGTTTGTCGTTGTTGATGATCTTCTCAGCTAATGTATTGTACTCTTGAGCTTGGTTATCTTCTGGAGAGTATTGCTCAACAGTCATACGACGGATTTCAGCGCGTTGTACAACGTTGTCGCGAGGTACGAAGTGAATCATTTGAGTGTTCAAACGAGCTGCTAAGTTCTCAATTAACTCAGTTTCACGGTCAACTTTACGGCTGTTGCAGATTAAACCACCTAAACGTACACCACCAGCATGAGCATACTTAAGAACACCACGAGCGATGTTGTTAGCAGCGTACATTGCCATCATTTCACCGGAACATACGATGTAGATTTCTTGAGCTTTGTTTTCACGGATAGGCATTGCAAATCCACCGCAAACAACGTCACCTAGTACGTCATAGCTTACGAAATCTAGGTCTTGATAAGCACCTTCTTCTTCTAGGAAGTTGATAGCAGTGATAATACCACGACCTGCACAACCTACACCAGGCTCAGGACCACCAGACTCAACGCAACGGATTCCAGCGAAACCATCTTTCAATACTTCGTCTAGTTCTACATCTTCAACTGCACCGCGCTCTGCAGCAACGTGAAGTACAGTAGTTTGAGCTTTAGCGTTTAAGATTAAACGAGTAGAGTCAGCTTTAGGATCACAACCTACGATCATGATTCTCTGACCGTGACGGTTAGCCATTGCAGCTAGAGTGTTCTGAGAAGTAGTGGACTTACCGATACCGCCTTTTCCGTAAAATGCAATCTGACGCATGATAGATTTCTCCGTTTTGTTAGTGTGTTTGACTTTAAATATGAATGAATGTGATTTTTTTGCTGTAAGGGTTTCCTTAGAGTTTGTGTTTGATGGCTGCTTTTTTCTAGGGCTTTTGGCTTTACAGCATCACAATCATAGATTTTTGTTCATGTAAGAACAGTGTGTATTTAGCAGCAACATTGAGTACCCGGAGGTGCTCGCCCTAAAGCTTGTGCAGGTATAACCTGCGTGTATATATTTGTCATCAATGCACCTGTTGTTATTTGTCGTTTATCGCTGTAGTCAGCATAAACTTAATCAAGTTTTACTAATCATCAGTCAACTGTTAATTTTTTTATTTGACTGATAACTGTCAACTGTTTTAAACTGATTCTACTACAATGCTTTCGCTTACTCGTTCTTTCAATGTAGCTTCAATCGCTCCTTTTAGTGTCGCCATTGCACTACTGCAAGTACCACAGGCACCTTTGAGTGTTACTAGGACGCGATCGCCATCTATATCGAATAACTCAACATCTCCTCCATCTTCCGCGAGAACTGGTCTCACTTCTTGTTCTAATACTTGTTGAATTAATGTAATTTTTTGTAGGTTTGTGAGTTTTGTAGCTGGTTTAGTAGTTGTAGGAATGTGTTGTGTTGTAGGTTCTGGCGTTTCGTAAACCGATTCGATTAGATCGTCAATATCTGCCAGACAAGAACCACAACCACCACCAGCCTTTACATAGTTTGTTACTTCTTCCGCTGTTTTGAGATTGTTTTCCCGGATAACTCGCTTAATCTTGTTTTCCGTAATTGCAAAACAACTACAAACTAATGCGCCTTCATGGTCTTCTTCGTGAACTTCTACTTCAATACCTTTATACTTAAAGATTGCTGCTTCTAATGCTTCCTCTCCCATGACTGAACAGTGCATTTTTTCTTCTGGCAGCCCTCCCAGGTATCCCGCGATATCCTGGTTTTTAATCTTCATGGCTTCGTCTATGGTTTTGCCTTTGAGCATTGCCGTTAGGGCAGAAGATGAAGCTATTGCACTGGCACAGCCAAAAGTTTGAAACTTTGCATCTAATATTTCACCGGAGGCTTCATTTACTTTGAGGTGTAGACTTAAAGCATCCCCACACGCTATACTTCCTACCTCACCGCTAACTACCTTTTCCCCCTCTTTTTGGTCTGTAATAGTTCCTTGGTTTTGGGGGTTGTAGAACAAGTCCATTACCTTTTCAGTATATTCCCACATAGCCCTTATTGTTTAGAACACCCTAGTTTTTACTGATGAAAAATTCTGCTTTTTCTTGAAGGTTAATACCCAGTTAGTAGAGCAATAACTTATTAATTTGAAGAGGTTGGTTAAACTTGATATTATTAGTATTGCACATTTTTCAGAATCAAGCAACCCCTTTTTTCCTTCTTTCCTCAAATTTAAAATCTTCAAGTGATTGGCGTAAAAATTATTTACCACCCCTAGAAATTATATTTTTATCTTCCAGGTTAGGAAACATTTTTTTTGTTGACTTTGCTACAATTGTGTGAGTTTATAGCGTGATGTATACCCCTCTTTAACCTCATACAATTATTGTTGCTTAATCAACGTAGCTTTTCTGTTATTTTCACTACATTTTTTAGCGTAAACAAAAGTGTAGTAATCCTTAAAGTATTATAAACTTTAGGATGACACAGTTGCCTGCTGACGCTCTTGCAGCCAATCAGCTTGGTCATTCTTGAAAGGAGATAAGGCACGCAAACGTTCTGCTATGGTCGGCATCACTGCTAACACTTCCTCAACTTCTTGGCGAGTTGTATAACGTGATAGAGAAAAACGAATCGAGCCATGTAAAACTGTGTAGGGCAATCCCATTGCCCGCAAAACGTGAGACGGTTCCAAAGACCCAGAAGTACAAGCAGAACCAGAAGAAGCACAGATACCATAATGGTTCAAATGTAGTAATATTGCTTCTCCCTCAATATACTTGAAGCCAATATTAGTAGTATTAGGCAACCTCTGAATAGGATGACCATTAACAGCACAATCAGGAATAGCAGCCAGAATACCGTTTTCCAAATAATCGCGTAGTTCCCGTTCCTTATCGATATGCGCTAAATGCTCTTGTGCCAATTCACAAGCTTTACCCAGAGCAATAATACCAGGTACATTTTCCGTTCCAGCACGGCGTCCCCTTTCCTGATGTCCCCCAATTAATAACGGACGGAAGCGAGTACCACGGCGCACATACAAAGCAGCAATACCTTTAGGAGCGTGCAACTTGTGACCAGACAGAGCTAGCATATCTATAGTGCTATTCTTCATATCCAAGGGCACTTTTCCTACTGCTTGCACCGCATCAACATGGAACAGCGCACCATATTCCTTAGCTATCTGCCCAATTTTTTCTATAGGGAAAATCACGCCTGTTTCATTATTGGCGTACATAACTGAAACTAGAGCAGTATTACCTGTAATAGAAGCTTCCAGTTCAGTTAAATCTATCATTCCCTGGCTATCGACTGACAGATAAGTAACTGTATATCCTTGCTTCTCGAAATGTTTACACAGATTCAAAACTGCCGGGTGTTCTACTTGAGTAGTAATAATATGCCGTTTATTAGGTTGAGCAGTCAGAGCAGCTCGAATAGCAGCATTATCACCCTCAGTACCACAACTGGTAAAAACAATTTCTGTATCTTCGGCGTTTAGTAAAGCTGCCACTTGCGATCGCGCCTTTCTCACAGCCTTACCAACTTGTCCACCGAAAGTGTGCATACTAGAGGGGTTGCCATAAAACTGACTCAGGTAGGGCAGCATTTCCTCTAGCACTGCCTCATCTACTTTAGTGGTAGCATTGTTGTCTAGATAAATGGTTTGTTGCATAGCTGAGTAAATACTTGAGGTGATGTTTGTAGGGAATAATATTAAATTTGCTTGCTTCGGAGTGTTATAAGAAACCAGGCTTATGGAAGATAGATGTCAGTATAGTAGGGTATTTCATAATAAACCCGGAAAAATTTATACTGACATTACCTGATTTAATATAACTAGCGCAGATTACACAATACTCAAAGATTCTTGAGCAAGAAAGAAATCAAGAATGGGAGTCGTAGGATTACTCAGATAAAGAATTCAGATAGAAATTCTCTATAGAAGGAGCGAATGAACAATTAGATTTATAAGTCGCCATTACTAGCGCGGACATTCTCTCACAGCAAGGATTTAACTTCTGATTTCTGACTACCTGACTCCTTCTTCAATTTCATGAAGCTTGAAGTTGCTGCGACAATCTTTCTGAGTAGAGTTCAAACCACTTAAGCCAGTAATTTCCATGCTTGGCTTCATTCATTTGAGAAACCAACTTGTTATAAGTAACAAACCAAGAATCCCAATAATCTGTTGGTACTATTTGTTGACAGCCATCATTGGTTGGACAACCTGCTGCACATTGAGGAACACTGTAGTAACCAACACATTCATTACAAACATTGGAGTTAATTTCGTAACGGACCCCATTCCAGCTAATAGCACCAGTGGGGCATTGGGAAACACAATGATGGCAGGAAATACATTTGCTAGTAATGGTGTAACTCATGGTCTATACTCCTTGTGGTTGCAGAAGTTGCTGGTAAAAATCTAAAGCAACTTTTTCAATTACATCGTAAGTCTCAACCACCTCTAGTCCTGCGTTGCGTACCTTTTCCTTTGGACTATCACCAATTTTAGAAACCAGTACAGCTTTACAATCAGAAATTGCTTTGATGATATTCTCCAGACTTCCTTCTTCACCATAACCACCTAGACAATAGTGGTCAACTTTCCGGTGAGCAATAAATCTGGCTTTCACACCATCTACTTCATAGATCATAAACTCTTTAGCATGACCGAAGTGTTGATTAACTAATCCGTTACCCTTGCTTGCTACTGCTAGTAGTATTGGCGGACCTGCTTCGGCAACTTTCTCAGTGGTCTGAGTTTCAGCCTTAGCTTTTGCTAGTTTATTACGGAAACCTTCAATGCCAGCATGAAATTCTTTGCGCTTTTGTAGGTCATACTCTGGAGTCATCTCCATGATGGCTTCTTTTGTGAATTCCTTACTGCGGTCTTCACCTAAGAGACCAACTGCATCTGCACGACATTGACGACAGTGGCGCATCATTTTCATACCGCCAACATCACATTTGTCTTGCAATGTTTTTAATTCTTCAGTAGTTGGGCCACGTTGACCATTTAAGCCGAAGTAAGTGCCGTGTTCTGGTGAAGAAATTAGGGGCATAATATTATGGATAAATGCACCTTTAGAACGAACAATCCTATTAACTTCTTCTAAGTGCTGGTCATTAATACCAGGAATCATGACTGAGTTAACTTTGCAGAGAATATCAGCTTCTCTGAGTAAGTCTAAAGATTCCATTTGTTTTTGGTGCAGAATTTTGACTCCTTCAATTCCTCTATAGCGCTTCCGCTTGTAATGAACCCAAGGATAAATCTTTACCCCGATTTCAGGGTCAACCATATTAATAGTTAGAGTAACATGGTCAATATTTAGTGCTTTGAGTCGATCTATATAGTCGGGTAAAGCTAGACCATTGGTTGACAAGCAGAGCTTGATATCTGGAGCTTTCTCAGCTACAAGCTCAAAAGTACGGAATGTTTTCTCTGGGTTGGCCAATGGGTCGCCTGGTCCGGCAATACCCATAACAGTCATTTGAGGAATTTTGCCTGCAATTACTAGAGCTTTATGAGCTGCTTCTTCAGGAGTTAGCAGTTCGCTAACTACACCGGGACGACTTTCGTTGGCGCAGTCGTATTTCCGGTTACAGAAATTACATTGAATATTGCAAGCTGGTGCAACAGGGGCGTGCATCCTTGCATAATGGTGATGTGCTTCTTGACTGTAGCAAGGATGGTTAGCAATACGCTCTTGGATTTTGGCGTCATGTTCCTGTTCGGTACTTCCGCAACCCTTTGACGCGCAGCCGCCGGATTTTTTTGCTGGGCTCGCTGTGGTGTTTGCGAAGCTGTTCACTGTTGGTTGGGAAGATAGTTCTGTTGGCTGTAACATCTAAGTTTCCACTATTGTTGTACTAGCTGTCGCCGTGGGTGACGGATTACTCGCGTCGATACACTTCTTCTCAGTGACTTGAACATTGGCGGTGTTCTGTCAGTGGATTTGGTGTCCGGCGTTATAGTTTTTATATCAGTGGGTTTTAGACCGCTACATTCAAAAACTGCAATTAGTATTTATTATGATAATTAATGTTGTACTCAGATTTTTCTAATTTAATAATTCAAATCAGATCCGGGTATCTAAATTTTTTATTGGGGTACAGGTACTTGTATTTTTTAAGTAGGGTACAAGTATTTACGGTGTGAAGGTGCAGGCTCCTATGTACTCATGCTAGAACCTATATATATTAGTTATTTCGCTATTTTTTTAACCCTTGTTTTTTTTCTACGCTCTTGTACTCATATACCCCTTATTTAAGTTAATCCTTTATTACTGTATACAATGTATCAGTTTTTGGCAAGTAGGGGAGATTTTTCTTAACTTTTCTTTAAACTTTGATAATTATTCCTAATAAGCTACTGAGTTAACTCTAATTATTTCATAATTTCACAAAATTAGAACAAACTTTATTTGAGAATAATTTGAATTAAGGTAGTTGCATAATCTAGAATATGAACTATATAGGACTTACGCACTACAACCTATTTTCGTCATTGCGACTAACAGGGAAGCAATCTCAAATCCTAGTTTTTCCTACCTCATCCGTAAGTCCTGTCATAAATATTCATCTCCTACTCTCTACCCCACTATACTCCGTACCAAAAATTTAACTGCAAGTTTTTAGATTCTGTAATTAACTTAGCAGTTTTTTCAGAATTAAGTAGATAATTTTTAACGTTTTTTTTAATATTTTCGCTATAGTTATGAGTTAAACTAAAGTTGAGTACAAGTTTAAATTTCCGAGAAAACCCCACTTAAAATCCTCAAACTTGCAGTAATACAAGCATTTGCCTTGAGTACAAAAATGCTAGTACATTGTTCAGTAAATACTCGTACACCCTACAAAAAATACTAGCACCTATAGCCCAAAATATCTTTTAAACATATCTATAATACGCTTCGAGTCATAGGTTCAATATTTTGAGTACAAACATAATAAATCTAATAAACACTGAGCAGCAAATATTTCTCAGTAGTTTGCAAGGCACTTGATATAAACATTGAAAAGCAAACGTCCTTGTCACACACGAAACCCTTTATTTGACCCATGACCACTTTACTGACCAGCAATACTTGTACCTTACCTAACACAACTAACAATTCTACCTTGAGAAAGGGCCAAGGTAACTTCGGGTCTCAAATCAAACCAAAGGTTGATACTGAAGTTACTCCAGAAAATCTACTATTAGAATCCAATAGAGAGCTTTCTTCCTCTCGTCGTCATAGGTTTTGGTATAGATATTTTACCTTTCCTGAACTGGATAAAATACTCAAGGATTTTCAAGTAATTTTCGAGCGAGACCCAGCAGCACGGAACTGGTTTGAAGTATTATGTTGCTACCCTGGTTTGCACGCTTTATTACTACATCGTCTTGCTCATAAATTGTACTGTCAGAAAGTGCCTTTAATTCCACGTTTAATTTCCCATTTGGGACGCTTCTTCACAGGAATAGAAATTCACCCAGGGGCACAAATTGGGCAAGGAGTATTTATCGATCATGGTATGGGAGTGGTTATTGGTGAAACAGCAATTATTGGAGACTACTCATTAATTTATCAGGGTGTCACTCTTGGTGGAACAGGAAAAGAAATTGGTAAACGCCATCCCACTATTGGCAAAAACGTTGTAGTTGGTGCTGGTGCAAAGGTACTAGGGAATATCAATATTGGTGATAATGTTCGCGTCGGTGCTGGTTCTATTGTATTGCGTCATGTCCCTGCTGACTCCACCGTTGTCGGTATACCTGGTAGAGTCGTATCGAAATCTGGTGAACGGACTGGACTTCTCGAACATGGAAAATTACCAGATACGGAAGCTGCTGTAACTCGTGGTTTAGTTGACAGAATTGAGCAACTAGAACAACAATTGCAAACTCTTATGAACGATACAAGGAGAAGCAACAATGTTTAGTAATCATAATTCTGACCCTCATTCCAAAGACTTGACTAAAATTGGGAATCTTTCTCAAATAGATCGCTGGTTTATTCAGCATCGTTTACGAGAGCTAATGATTAATAGTTGGTGTACTGACAATGGTGAGTTATTAGTAGAAGTCAAGAATTGCACCGATGCTATTCTGCTCCAAAGCACTGTTAAGCAATTTATTGCTCCTCGGACAGAGTTAGTAGACTGGCTAGAAAGATGCTGGAAAATGGAAGTTTTTCCTAAATACAACCATTAATTTTAATGAACAATGCTTATTGGTAATAGATATGGAATTACTTTCCTTATCTATTACCTGTAGTTTAATTTTTTAAGGATAATAACTATGGAAGGCGATCGTAAAACTACTCTATTTATTCATTTTTTGCAGGAAGAATTAGCTCTTTCCGCAGCAGCAATTTCTGTGGCACGGAAACATAGCGAAACTTCTTGTGGTCCTCTACCAATGATTCTCTGGAAGTTTGGCATGATTTCTCTGCACCAACTACAGCAAATTTTTGATTGGTTAGAGTCTTACAATAACAATAATCTATGCTATGAGAAGTTTATCAGTTAAAAGATGAATTATAAAATTTATCTAAATAAAAGTTACCTGATTGCCAAAGTAGTGTTTAATAATAGTAAATACTTAAATTTTAGTTTAAGTAGTTTAATCTAGAAATATCTAAGTTAGTTAGCTAAATATCCTCTAACAGGTGATTTTCTATATCTATCTATCTATTTGCTTGGGAAGGCATCTACAATATATAGCTAAAGTAATTAATAATTTTCCTTTGACTCGGATAAACAAGATTTCATAATTGGAATTTTTAGATATAAAATAAATATTCTCAAGTTAAGCAAACTCTAAATATTTAGCATCTAAAACTTTGACTGTTATCAAAAAAAAGCAGCGATCGCTACTTTTTTTCAAAATATAAATATGCCATACTTTTAGAAGTAAAGAATGATTTTCATATCTCAAAAAATTTACGACAATTTCTCAAGTGATACAGATAATATCTGTCCAAATTAAACATTGTTTAACTGTAGAAAAAATACTAAACTTATCCAGTATTAACGAGGCAACTAAATGAAAGTAGATGAACTTGTAGAATTAGACGGACCCCCTGCATTTGAACTCGAACAAAAAGTCAGGGTTTGCAAAATCATTCGTAATGATGGTACTTTCCCTGGAAAAAACCGAGGTGACATTCTTTTGGAGGGAGGAGAGGTCGGTTATGTTTGCGGCATCGGTACTTTCTTACAAAAATTTTATATTTATTCCGTGCATTTCATCAAAAAAGGAATGATTATTGGTTGTCGTAAAAATGAAATTGAACTTGTGGAGGAAAATTATTAATGAAAGTAATGCTGCGCAATAATGAAGCAGGAAACTTAGAAGTTTATGTTGCTAAAAAAGACTTAGAAGAAGAAGTTGTCTCACAAAAAATTGATGGAGATAATAAAATTTTAACTTTAACAAATGGTTGGGAATTATCTATTCCTAAAGACCAACCAGAAAAGTTACCAACAACAATAGAAGCTAAGAGATTAGACTAAAATTTTCTTTTTTTCCATAGTTACTCCTTATTTATCAGCCACTAGATGAGATTTCTATCTTATTTGGTGGTTTTTTTTTGTTATATCAAGTCCGTTTAATTAATATTTTTCCTGAAGGGGTGACAAATAAAGTGAAAACTTTTTTAGTAAACTAAAGATTATCTAACTAAATAGATTATGATTTCTATATATAGTTTAAAACTATAACGTTATAGTTATGACTACTTCATATGTCAGCACTACAGAAGCAGCTTTTCTGCTAAATATTTCAACAGGTAGATTGCGACTTCTACTGAATACGCGTCGTGTTATTGATGCCAAAAAAGTCGGAAGATTTTGGAGAATTCCTCTTAACCATCGGGGAATGCCAGAAATTACACCAGGTCGTCGCGGTCCTCAAGGAACTTGGAATAAATTTCAACGGGAAGCTAAAACTATCGTTCATGTTCTGCGAAAAACTATAGACTATAACCGAGACTATGGAACTTCCTATCCAGCAGTAGCGGTGAAAGTGGGAGATAAAAAAGATTATTGTCACGCTCTGAAAATTAAAGGAGATTGCCAAATAATTTATCAACCCCATCAACCGAATAGAAGTCAAGCTGGAGGTGCCCGTCTATGGATTGAAGTAGAACCGGAAAATATAGTAGAGCGAGTATATTTTAGTGATGGAGATTATGGTCCGCCACCAGAAGTAGTTCAGCAGCGTGCAAAAGCTAAGGAGAAAAGTCAAAAGAAAAAATCGAAAAAGAAAGGAAAAAAGAGAAGTAGTTAAATATTTAGTCTGGAAAGAAGAATTATGTAAGTAGTGCCTAAGTTCTGCTTAATTTTTTCCTGTCTATAGAACCAATCTGGAATCTATGGGATACTGCTGACGCAACGCTCCGCGATCGTAAATCTCTGGAGCAGGAGTAAAAAAAAATAAAGGTTGACCTTGGTTCTGGTATTTTCTACGGATCTTTTTCTAGGTCATACTCCGCAAGTAAGATTTTTGGCAAAGTAAGCTCAGTATGAATTTCTCGAATCAACCATTTAATTGCTACATTTCTATCAACAACAAGCTTACTCACTTAGACGCTCCTCTCGTAATAATTCAGCACTATCAGTAAAAAGTCAGACTTTTGTATTGCTGTAATAAACGTTCAAATTTTAATTTTGAATCTTGATGGTTTTGTTTGAGAATGGGTTGATACACAACCATAACTTCAATTTCTGGATTAGTAATTGGTAAACGAAGAGATAAAATTCTATCTTCGCCAATATGTGTTTTTATCTTGATACTTTCCATAATTTCTCAATTATATTTCAAATCTGACTAAATTTCATTTTAACCGAATCAATATCTATTCCCCAAGGTGAAATAATGTATGATTCACATTCGCAGTCTCCAATAAATTTATCAATATCTTCATCTAAATATTCCTCTAATCTATTGATGTCTTCTTCTGAGATTTTTTCTTTGAACGTACTGCCTAAAAATAAGTATTTTATTTCGTGAATTTCTTCTAATTTATTCTTCAGTTTTTCTTTGATATAGCTTTTTAACATTTTTTTAGCATGAGTAACGAAAGTAGTATCAGGTATTTCCGGTGTCAAGTTTGTAAAAGTTTCTTTACTTGAGATAATATTAATCCTAGTCTGCTTATCACTATTTTTTAGTATTGCAGTGAAACTAATATAGCTGTTAATTAAGATTCTAAATAGGTAAATTGGTTGTCGGTTATTAATGTCTTTAGCTTTGTCAATTTTTCTGTACCTTTCTCTTATGTAGCTCAATGTCCCAATTACCCTATCAGAGGTAATTATGTCTAAAATATGAAATTCTATTTTTATAGTAGGAAATTTCCTATGTGGAAATTCATACTTAGGAAATATTCTACTATCCAAAAAAAGTATCCGTAGACAGTCACATTCTTTTAAAAACTTTTCTCTATATTCCGCAGAATATTGTTGTGAATAGTTCAAAGATAATTGATAGATACACAAATATCCTAAAATTATTGTAATAGGTACAAGTATTTTAATACTAGTAAAAGACGATATTAAGTTACGGTTTTCTGTTTTTGTAACATTTTTGTACTTTACCTTTCCTATATTTTCAAGGTATGCTTCAGTATCTCCGCTAATAGTACAACAGAAAGTATTTATATGAAATAGAGATTCTTTTAGGTTTTTATCGTATCTAGAAATTAAATCAATTTCATTTTCATTGAAAATACCTATTTTCTGAAAAGCAATATCATAGCCTTTATTCTCAATTAAATTTGATTTATAAACTTCAATATATTCCATACCTTCTGTGAATATCCGGTCTGTTCTTGCACTGGGCAAATCAATTTGAGAAAAAACTTTTTCTAAAATATTTATATGAGACTCTATACCATTTATAAAAAGTATAGCAAATTCCCTTTTTTCTTTTTTATCCGTGAAAAAATACTTAATCAAAAAATTACCCATAAATATAGTTGCTACACTTGATAAAGTACTTGCTAAAATAGTTACTAATGGAAAATTCAATATATTCTGATATATTTTAAGAAAGCTGTTTATCTTATCAAAATTTACTGATATAATTTCAAAAATAAACATTAAAAATACACAAGAGATGCTGGAAATTACCATACCCAAGGAATTTTTCTTAAACACAAAATAGACTAAAACTATTAATCCGAAAAAAAAGCCAGTTAGTGCGGGAATAATATCTTGCAGTTGAGCGATCATAATCTTATCTATGTTAAAAATTTTAGTTTCTCTAGAAATCAGACTGTATTACGTCAAACCAAATTCCATCATATAAAATTATTATCAAAAATTCCCATAAAAAAAGGTGGGGAAAACCCACCCTAAAATTAACAACAATTATAGCAGTCGCCATTATTATTAGAAAATTCTCATTCCTTAGTCATCGCCAAAATTTAACTTCTGACTTCTGACTTCTAACTTCTGACTTCAACTAAGCACCTACAGCTTCTTTAGCAGCATACATAACTTCGACAGAAATCTCCCCAATACCACGTTCTCTGGCAAACTTTTCCGTATTTCTCTTCACTTTACCCCGGACAAAACCAGGCACTTTATTCAATTCTGCCTTTGCATCTTTCGTCCAATTCAAATCAGAATCAGCAGAAATTCCCTTCGTAATAACCTCCTTAGTATCGTGCCCGCCAAATATTTCTAACAGATGATCTTCCATTCCCAAAGTAAAAGAATTATAAACCAAATCCGCAATTTGATTAGTCCCTTCATAACCCATAAACGGTTTATAACCAATCGGGAAATTCTGAATATGAATAGGCGCAGCAATAACACCACAAGGAATATCTAAACGCTTACCAACATGACGCTCCATTTGCGTACCAAAAATTGCCGAAGGTTCGACGCGAGCGATGGCATCCCCAATTTCCCCATTATCCTCACTAATTAAAACCTCATCGCAATATTCGCTCACCTGTTCCCGGAACCAGTCAGCATCATACTTACAATAAGTACCTGCCCAAACAACATGAATACCCATCTCCCGCGCCAAAATTTTTGTCAGAGCAGCAGCATGAGTATTATCGCCAAACACCACCGCTTTTTTACCAGTTAAATTTTGACAGTCAATGGAACGAGAAAACCAAGCCGCTTGAGAAACGTGCAAAGTTTGATTATCAATAAATTCCTCATAGTCAACATTAGCACCTTGAGCATTAACCACCTCCTGAATTTTCCGAATACAACGGGCAGTTTCCACCACACCCATTGGCGTAATATCAATATAAGGCGTGCCAAACTCAGACTCTAAATATTTGGCTGCCATTACCCCTAGTTCCCTATAAGGTGTGAGGTTAAACCAAGCGCGAGGCAAATTTTTTAAATTGTGAACTGACGCACCTTCGGGAATGACTTCATTAACTTCGATGCCTAAATCTGTCATCAAGCGTTTTAACTCAGTGCAGTCATGTTGGTTGTGGAAACCAAGGGTAGAAACACCAATAATATTTACAGAAGGTTTTTCAGTTTTTCCTTCTGGAAGTTCCCCTTTCTTTTTCGCCTTCTGAATATAATATTTAACAATTTGCTCCAAAGTCCGGTCTGCTGCTTGTAGTTCATTGACGCGATAATGATTAACATCTGCCAACATTACGTCACCTTTCGCATCTATTTGAGCGCGTTCGACAAAATTCTCCAAGTCTTCTTGCAAAATGCTAGAAGTACAGGTAGGTGTGAGAACAATTAAATCTGGAGTTTCTTCCTTGTCTTTGCGGACAATATTATCTACTACTTTTTCTTGGGAACCCCGCGCCAATACATTACGGTCAACTACACTAGCAGTCACAGGTGTATAATTCCGTTCTCTTTCCAACATAGAGCGCATAACGTTGAAATAGTCGTCACCAAGGGGAGCGTGCATAATAGCATGAACGTTTTTGAAAGAACTCGCAACGCGCAATGTACCAATGTGAGCGGGACCTGCATACATCCAGTAGGCTAATTTCATTTAATTTCTCCGTTTTGTTATTAACAATTATCGATTTGTTAGTTTGATTGTCTCAGATTTTGATGTTTTTTGCCTGTAAAATTTAGTCACAGCAAGAATTTAACTTCTGACTTCTGACTTCTGACTTCTGACTTCAGCTATAGTTTGTCAGTAAAGCAATAAAATTTTGTTTTATTTAAGTATTCTTAATTTTTAGGTTAATTTCTGTTAATTAGGGACAAAAAAGGTTGACAATTGTTTGATATGGGTATATGAAAAGAGCGATCGCATAGGGTGAATTAGCGATCGCTTTCTACAAAAATATCAATTAGTAAGTAAATTTTTTAGAGAAGCAACTAAATTGAAACTAATAGCTGAAATTAATGAGTTTGAGGCACTTGTTATATCATGTCCGGATAATCAGCGATCAAAAAACCTTCTCCCTTCTGCCCTCTGCCTTCCTTGATCCAAAGTGTAAGTTTTCAACCGGACATGATATTACTCCGTAGTTTAGTTTGTATGGTTACAACTCATCTTCTAACTGAATCAATTCTTGGAATAGTTCAGCTCCTTTGATTTGAGTCTCAAACAGCTTTGAAGTGCTTCTTTTGAGAGCCGGAGCAATAAACTCGACCAAATCATTCAGTTCAGGTGGCTGCGGATCTTGAGTCAAATCTTTTTGAAATTGAGATCCAATCTCAAACAGGTACTCTCCCAAAAACAGATCCTCAACAGGGCCTGCTTGTGGTAAAAATTCCAGCTCTTCTACAGATTCTTGAAATTTAAGCTGGGGTAGTAATTTGAAGCGACCCCAAATAAAGTCCTGTAAAATACATTGGGAAGCATAGCGCCCGAAAACATCCCGAGCAGTTGTTCCGAGGACAATTGGCTTTGCACCCAATACCTCCCGCAAAGACCAGTGCCAACGCAATCCCCAGCACATAGCAGCAAACATACATTTCTGCAATTGAGGCGAGGCTAACCAAACAGCAACATTCAGAAAATGGGCTTCAATTTTTCGCAATGCATTCAAGCCTGCTTTAGACTGTGGAAATCCCCAAAGATTAATATTGAACCAGTGATGCCAGGTACTGTCTGTGACTATTCTTCCAACTCCTGCACGATGACCATCGTAAACAGCAGTATTAGCAACTTCTCTAACTGGATTTGCACTGGGGTCAATCACTTTACCCCAAGCAATTATTTCGGGTTTTGGTTGATAGCCACCACTACTGACAGGCCATTCACTTTGCGGGAAGTTATTAGGAATGCTACATTCTCCTTCGTGTTGGTGATCCGGGAAGACATCAATTGGCCCCCATTGGCTACAAAATAGGGGATGAGGTGCGCGACGCCAGTACAGAGGAGACCAAGGGAATCCCACAGGATAGGTTTTTAGACGTAGTTGTTGAGGTACATCATCAGATTGGTCATTAAACTGAAATAATCCATCAGCACCGGAACACAGCGTTGAATTCCATTCAGGTGGCTGTGCATTAGGTGCAGGCCATTTTCTCATTTTGCCAGCTCGAGGAATTTGTTGACCAATGCCTGCCCCCAAGTTGGCATGGTCGCCTGTCATAAATATGCCTCCTTGTTTTTTACGCATAAAACTATCAAGGACAGTGATTTCATTGGGTGTAAGAGTAGGATTTGAACCAAACCCAAAAAACCAGATTTGATCGTAGTTTTTTTCTATATCTAACTGATCTAGATTGCTATTGGGTTGATTACGTCGCTTGAAAGTGACATCAAATTTGACCCAAAACCAGGGATCTGATGTCAAAACTTGATTGACTTTTCCTAGATCAAAACCGTTTGTACTGCCAGGATCAAATGGGTCTGGCAAAGGATTGGTTAGAGTCACATTATAGTCAGCGTACAGTAAAATCCTCACAGTGCAAGGCCGAGTAATCCAAGGCAAAAGTTCATAATTGGGAATCGACCATCGTTCGCGGAAATTTTTAGTACTGCTGGACAAATCTAAAAATCGTTGGTCAATTTCAGTGTTATTTGCATTAACAAACATTGAATATTCCTCAAAATTGCTTGACAGACACTACTATTCAAGAGGGTTTCAGACTTATATCATTGAAGGTAGGTTTAATTAGTACAGCTATCGCCAATACCTTAACGGAGTTTTTGACACATCTGATACTCAAACCCCAATTGTCTTTGAAACATACTCTTAATTTGCATAGTAATGGTTATTCTCGATCGGGTTGATGCATTGAATTGTTTCATGCTTCAACCCTATTGTTACTATTAACGGTTTTCCCGCAGAAAATATTCCCAAATTTGTCAAAAATATTTTTCTTTAATTTCTGTTAATTAGGGACAAAAAAGGTTGACAATTGTTTGATGTAGGCATATAAAAAAAGCGATCGCTTGTTTATAGTCTGCGATCGCCTTCTACACTAATAGAAATTATTTCTGGCCGATAAAAGGTTTAAAGTCCTGATAAAATCAAAGCAAAAATCTAGTTTTTGGAGACGCCTACTCTTCCAAGGGAGTAAAACAGAAGGATTATAAATCGGAGTTTGACAATCCTAGTTGAGAACGGTCAGCAACCAAATTTAGTCCCCAGGGGAAACACACTACACCTCGCTCCCATTCTCAATAAGCGCTTAATTTTTATTGAAGTATTATTCAGTTCCCGTCCGCAAGTCCCTTTCTAAATATAGCTTTCAACTAGCTTGTTACCCCCTGCTCTCGTGAGCTAAACTCCAGATTCCTCAATCTAATCTGGCAGAACGACTCCTCCGTATCCGTTCTGCTAAACTTACCCAAACTTACCCATGACTGATTGCATGAGCTTTGGAGCTAGCTTCCTGTCTCACAGAAGACCACTGACCGCAGTCTGCAACTTATCTTCTCCACAGGCTTAAAATCGGTGAGAACTTCACCTACTTATTCACATAGTTTTCTAGGTTGACAGCAGCATTAAAGTCTCTGTCAGCTTGAAATCCACAGTTAGCACAATTATAAGTTCTCACACTCAATGGCATTTTCTGTTTGTGCCCACAGTGAGAACATATCTGAGAACTTGGATAAAATCTAGGAGCTATCACTAGCTGGCTTCCATACCACTCACACTTGTATGTCAGTTGACGCTTGAACTCATAAAAGCCACAGTCTGCTATGGCACTTGCTAGTTTATGATTTTTGAGCATTCCACTGACATTCAAATCTTCTATCACTATGGTGCTGTGGTTTTTAGCTAACCATGTCGTGAGTTTATGTAGTACATCTGCTCTGATATCAGCTACTTTTTTGTGAGCTTTAGCTAATCTTTTTACGGCTTTGGCTCTATTTTTTGACCCAGGCTCTTTTTTCTGGACACGCCGTTGATAACGAGTTAGTCGTTTTTTGGTTTGTTTGTAGGCTTTGACGTTAGCGTAGGTTGTTCCATCGCTACAAGTTGCTAGGGCATTTATACCTACATCTACACCGATAATAGCCCGTTTTTTGGTCATAGGTTTGGGCTGACATTCATCATACTTAAAACTAATGTACCAGTCACCTGCCCGCTTGGATATTCTCAAATTTTTGACTGGTACAGATGGTAAAATTTCATAAGTTTTTACTATTCCTATTCTTGGTAGTTTGATGTAGTTTCCTCTCAGGATTTTGATACTTCCTTCTAAATAGAAACTGTCTTTTTTCCCTTTTTTCTTAAATTTAGGAAACCCACATTTAGGAATAGTTAAAAAGTTTTTAAATGCCCTTTCTAAGTTTCTTAAAGCTTGTTGAGGGGCACATTTTGATACTTCATAATACCAAGAATTTTCACTTTTAACTTCAGCTACCAAACGCTTATGTAAAGTGATAGAGCTAGGCCGTTTCTTAGTCTCTTCGTACTCAGCAATACAAGTCGCTAATCCCCAGTTATAAGCATGACGAGCCACACCTGCGTGTTTGGCAAGTATCGTCTTTTGTTTATTGTTAACTTTTAATTTGGTTTTGATTGATTGCATTTGAACTGGTAAGCCATGAAAAAAAAGTGTTTGATAATTATAAGATGAATGAGTGTATGATAGCAGATAATCAGGAGCTTTTTAATATTTATTAATATTTGTCTAACTTTGTCCAATTATTCGGCTTCAGTAGTTAGCCCCTGAGCATTCCACTCTTGCCACTTATCCCGGAAACTCTGCCAAGAAGCGTTTATCCATACAGCATAGCGTCCCGTGCCGGAGCGCCACACGCCAGCATAACCTCGTGCAAAGAAACGCTGGTACATTTTGGCAATAGTCTGGCGATCGCCATAGGACATTCCCTCCCGCTGTCCGATAGTGACCCCTGACTGTAATGGAACAATGGTTGGCTTGGATGAATCCTTGGCAAAACTCGTCCTTGGGTAATGCATGATCGAACCATAGTCATAATCAAAATAGTCAACAGCTTTAGGTTTCTTTTGAAAATTACCGATTGCATCATCCTGAATATTGTTCCAACGGATTTCGACATTGTGTGGAGAGGGGGCGAAAAACGGCGCAGCACGTATAATTGCATTTATACGTTAAGCTAGGTCGAGAAAACTAAGCGTATAAGACAACTTGTACGACGTGATTGAGCCGACTCGACGTATAATTGGGTCGAAATCCCTCAATTATCTAGAGAAAATCTCGACGTATAATTAAGATGTCTATCGGAACCCGTGAAAAAGAGACTGACTATATTCAATATTTTGGGTTGTTCTTGGAAGAAGCAGAAACCCAAATAGTGATGTTTGGGAATCCCACGCCATAAAGAATGTTGGCGTTGGGAGGAGGTCAACAGACGTATAACTAATCTTATACGCACATTTTTAGTCCAACTGGACGTATAATTGGCTCAAAAATGGCAATTATCATCAAAAAACCCAGCGTATAATTAAATTCCATTTTTTTGAGTCTTTTCTGCATTAATCAAAACTCTTGACGGTAAAAAGCCTTAATCAAATACTGGATAAAGGTTTTAGCCATCTGGTTCATCGAATTATACGTCGAGCGTTGTTTTTCGTCAGTTTACTGTTGGATCGCCAAGCCGTAAGAAGGAAAGAGATCTCCAGTGGCGTTGCCAATGTCGGTCTTGGCTTCCTTATAAGCTTCGATCATCAGGGTGTTGAGTTGGTTTATAGCATCATTTTCACTGCTGGCGTTGGCGGCCACGACCCAGACGGTACCGTCGCTCTTGATCACGAACCAGCCAAAGCCGCCGCCGACGGAGCCGTTATGGTAGACGTCACCATTGCCCTTGTTGAGGGAGACGAAAGTGCCATAATTCTTAAGTGGGCTATCGGTGGTCATCTCGCTCCAGCCATTCGTCCCGATCAGCTTGCCGTCAGCGTCATTCAACTGGGTGATGAATTTAGCCCAGCCAACGGGGGAGGCGGCCAGACCACCAGGGGCGGTGCCGTTCACCAAGGGGATACCGCCGTAGGGGATTTTCACTTTTTTGCCCGTGCTGGCTAACTCGACTAGCCGTGGGTCCACCCATTCCTTTCCGGAGAGCACGCTGGCCAGCGACGAATAGTGCTGCGCCTCGTTCGGGGCCCGCTGGGAGAAATAATCCGAGCTCGGCACGATCTGCCCCTGCACGCCCGCGGCTTTCAGCAGGTCGGCGTCGAGGTATTTCTCAAACGTCCAGTCCGACTTGCCTTTGGCGCTGAGTATCTCCACCGCCAACGAGGCGATGCAGGGCCCGGTGTTGTAATACTCGTAACGGCTGCCAGGCATTGGGGGGGTCCTGCCCGGGGTCAGCTGACCGGACTTGTCCATCATCCAAAGCACCGTTTCACGGCAGCTTGGGGTGTGCTTCAGCTTCAGATCTTTGGCGATCTGGATGGTGTTAGTGATGGGATTAACCCGCTCTCCCTTATCGTCCAGTCCGGAGATGTTCCGCAGGATGTGGGCGACCGTGATCCCGTCGTACCAGCTATCGTACTGATTGAACTTGAGCCCGAGCGAGGGGACAATAATGTCGCGGAAGATCCGGGTGTTCATCGTAACCTTTTGCCCTTCAGGCGTCTTCGCCCCCTGCGCAATTAGGCGCAGCATGGAGGCAGCGGCAAACACCTTTGAGCAACTTCCGATGCGGAACTTGGTGAGCGGGGTCGCTTGCTCATCCGGGCTCATGCTGGCTAGGCCGTAGCCCCGGGTGAAGATTAGTCGGTCGTCTTTGACTAAAGCCACTCCAAGTCCGGGTAGGTTGTACTGCTTGACGAAATTCTTCAGGCGTCGGTCGTAGGCGTCAGCAGCCTTGAAGCTAGGCACCTTCTTGCCGTTGACGGGCAGGCCGTTGTCCACATAGATCGCGTATAAAGGCTTTTTGCCCTGAACCTTGACGCTTTCGAGATCGATCAAGCGTGCATAATGCCGCCCGGCAATATGGCTGACTTCGCTGGCGTCGATGTTGTAGTGACGCCACTGCCTTCCAGTATCCTTGGTCACGATCGCAGCCCAGCCGCCCCAGGTGAGGCGCTCCATATCGATGATCTTATACTGCGGGTTATCGTCAAGCCACGCATCGATGCTACTGAGCTTGGAATGCGACAGCAGCCTGGTCGGGGTCCCAGATTTACCAGAAACAGTTACCGCGCTAAAGACTTTCTCGCCCTTGGTGGTGGTCCAGCTTTCGATGTCGAGGATGCGGTCATTGGTCTGATTGCGGTGCGCCAGCAGATCGTTCCAAGTGGTCTTAGTAAACCAAGACCAGGCATAATGATCATCCCCAGTGTTACTCACCATCACCACTGCAAAGCGCAGCTGGTTCTTGTCGTTGCGAAACGGCTTAAGTTGAATTAGCCGTGCCTTGTGTTCGTCCAGCTTTGCTTTGATGGTCTCAGGCTCAAGACTGGGCCACCACCACCAGGCGCGGGAGTAGGGCTTTTTGTTCGATACCAGAACCACGTCAAGACGCAGCGGGTTGGCCTGCGCTACCTCAATGTCAACAATCCGAAAGCCCTTGTCCAACTCTTGCGTCAAGCGCTCGGTGGATAGGTCGCTGAACCACTTCCAACTCGCATCCGGTCCAAATTGATACTCCGGTGTCACCGCAAAAGCGATTTTGCTGTTTCCAAACGTCAATACGACAACCAGCAAAATCGCGAATGTCACTTTAACCCAATGTTTCATAAATACCTCCGTACACTAAAAAAAACAAGCACCCGTAGAATAGACACCGAATTCTGTTGACCTCCTCCCAACGCCAACATTCTTTATGGCGTGGGATTCCCAAACATCACTATTTGGGTTTCTGCTTCTTCCAAGAACAACCCAAAATATTGAATATAGTCAGTCTCTTTTTCATTTTCGATACTGGGTTAAGGCATTATTTAAGTATTTCATGCTTCAACTCTCTTGTTACTATTAACGGTTTTCCCGCAGAAAATATTCCAAAATTTCTCAAAAATATTTTTCTCAAAAGGTCTAGATATAGTTCAAAGTTTTGCTAAACAATAGTTATAGAGTTTTTCTGGTCTGGGATATTAATGCCAATAGCATTTCTGTCTGATTCAATACTCAAATATATCTATAGTTTAATAAATTTCTAGTTATATCAAATCTGCTCGGGTTCGGTGTAAAAAAATGTTTCATCCTTACCAAAGAGCAAATCTTTCTAAATTCTCTTTCTTCCTGACTCCTATAGGGGTGAATAGCCATTCGCCCCTACTACTCCTGACTCCTAATTAACTATCTAATTATACCAATGCTAGCGGATTTGATCTTATCCCAAATTTTAGACTCAAGAATTTTGGATTAAAGCGATAGTGATCCCTACCACTAGATGGAGTTTGAGGAAGTTACACTACACTGAAACTTACCGAATAATTAAGGTAAAAATCCTTTCATGAGTAAGGAGAAACAATGTGAATATTTTCCTTTTATTCAATCCAATCCGTTTTAGGGAGAGGTAATTATCAATTATCCATTATCCATTATCAATTATTGAATGCATAACTTTGAAATTCTAGGAAATACTATTTCTTTTAGTTCAGAGATTAGTCTAAGTTGTGTTTCTATCTGATTTTTTATAGTCGTTAATTACAACCGAAATTTTCCTGAAACTAAGCATCTTACAAAGGATTATATCAAATCCGGTAGCATTGGTTTCAATAATTAATAATTATTAATTATTGAAAAGAAGAGGATTGACTCAAAGGAAAAATTTTTCTTGTTTCTCCTTTAAAGGAGAGGCTTTAAACCTTAATTTTTCGGTAATTAGATAAAGGGTGTGGTGACCCACCCCTAACCCATTCTGGGAGAAGAATATGGGAAGAGCTAGAAAGATTTGGCAATGGCGCCCACCCTCGAACATTTTTTTATACCGAATTAAGTGGATTTGATATTATTAATTTTCCTAAAACTATCAGGTCAGTGGCACACAATTTTAAATACTAGGACCTGTATTTTATGCTTTCTCAGACATTTGTCAAGGCTCAAAGTCAAATAATATTCAACCGAGAAATTGACTATTGGAATCAATTAATTAATTGTTCCGACCATAAAAATATTCTGGAAAAGATTGCCCGAAAACGTACTTATAATACCAGTCTTCCTTGGGAAGATGCTCTACAGATAGCTTACTTGAAGATTGTAGAAGCAATTCTAGCGGGAAAATTCTCTGGTCAAACAATTGAGGATTTTTATCGTTGGTCAGCTAAAGTAGCTAAAAATTCAATAGTTGACGGTATTTACCAAGAAAAAAATCGATATTGCATGAGTTTAGATCAATATGTATCTGACACAAATGTGCCTTTACTCGAAACTTTATCAAACAAATCGAATTTATGGGAAAATTTGGAGATAGAAGATTTAGCCCTTAAAGCAACTCAGATTGTCCAAAATATTGACCAATGTTACCCAAAACAAAATTACAAGGATCTTTGGTTAGGAAGACTTCAGGGCAAAACTCAAAACCAGCTCTCTCAAGAAATGGGATTAACCCAAAGTACCATTTCTAAACGTTGGAAAAAGCTAGAAAAACATTTGCTTCAAGAGATGGGGTGGGAAATTAGTTAATCATTCTCAACTTTTGGATTAATTTATGTTAATTACGGGCAGAAAAGGTTGACATTTTTTGAGTTTAGATATAGCCAAAAAGGCGATCGCTAATTTTAAGTATGCGATCGCCCTATACAAAAATATCAATTAATAATTTTTTTAAGAATACAATTAACTGGAAACTAATGCCTCAAATCTTGCATCAGAACGAATATTTTCGCAATCTGGGTCTTCTTGCACCCAGTCCTTTACTTCTGGTTCTAAATTGATAGCTTGTTCTAAATTTTCCAAAGCCTGGTCAATTTTATCTTGCAAGGCATAACAACAAACTTTATTGTAAAAAAGCCACCCATCATCTGGAATATATTCTATGGCTCGATCGAAACAGATTATTGCTTCATCATATTTTGCAAAATTTATCAATGCCCATCCTTTATCTTCCCAAACAGGTACTAAATCATCTCTATCTCTCAAAGCTGTACCTTCTTTTTCAGATTTATCGTACCATTCAATAGCCCTATCGTGAGATTCAATAGCTTCTTCATATCTTTCTAAAGCACTGAGAGTTAATCCTTTGTTTCTCCATCCAGTATAAGTATCAAAATAATCCTCTGGATATTGCAATGCCTGCTCATACATAGCGAGAGCTTCTTCATATCTTTCTAAACCTAAAAGAGCGCTGCCTTTAGTATTAATTGGAACAAATTGATTTAAGTAGTCTGGCTGTAATTCCAATGCTTTGTCCAAAGCAGCAAGCCCTTCCTCAAAATTGCCATCCTCTGTTTCTTCTAGACCTTTTTCTAACCATTCTTCAGCTTCATTAGACATATTTTTGCTCCATGAAATTATTTAATTCTAATTGTCTCATATTTTTCAGCATTTAATTGCTTATTTGGACAACTTGAAACAGGAAAATAGTTAACAACTAATGTTTATATGATAGATACCCTAAATAGGTTTTGAAAAAATGTTGATCTGATAAGATATATCTAGAATCTAGCCCAACTTTTCATACTGTTGATATCCTATTTATAATGGCTATATCTAGAAAAGCAAAGGCTAGTCTTGAGAGAGTTCGCTCTCAAGAGAAATAGAAATTAACAACTTTTCCGCCAATTTAGTTCACTTAACTTAATTTGAAACTAATGCTTCTTCAAAATTACCAGCATTAATTTGTTTTTAGCCTTGAGGAGATAACTTCTGACCTTCAGTAACAGCTTCGTTAGAAATCTCTCTCAAACCTCAATAAGACAATTTCACCCTAAAGTTTCTCACAAAAAAGAGATGATAATTTTTTTCTTAATTATTCTTAATATTTTCTGGTGTCACAAACAATTAAAAGTGAGAATAGAACCAAATTTACAGTAATTGGTCTAGACATTTGAAAATATTATTTTAGTCAAAATCCTGAATTTATCAAAATAGTTAATAAATCTGTATCTCTGTATCAAATAGAGAAATTTAAAACAGGAACTTGACAATAAATTAGTTCAATAATTATAACAAAATGAAGGAAAATTGTAAATTAGTTTAGCACTAATTAAAATCAGCAATGCAGTATTATTGTTAGTTGTGTTAATTATGAAGGGAAATTGTAAATTAGTTTAGCACTAATTAAAATCAGCAATGCAGTATTATTGTTAG
>NZ_JBNHEP010000050.1:99168-105456 GCF_050015995.1 Dapis brunnea BLCC-M229
TTGTGTTAATTGGAAAAATTATTTATCCGGAAATAACTCAAAAAATATTTCAGAAGTTTTAGTTGTCGAATATTTATAATATAAAGTATGTTTACTGCTCCCAAATTGGGTATTGCAGTCTGCAAAGTCACCGGATAAATAACCAAGTTATTCAGTTTAAAGGACGATATAGCTACTGCTAGGCTCCGCCAAGGCTTTACTTTATAAAATTTTACAAACAGCCTCTTATAAATACGATGAGACTATAGTCAAATTAATGCTCAATATAAATAGTGATTTCTAGATTTTCATGTCAATCTTTAAATATTTGCCGAACCGATCTTTATTTCTATCATCCAACTAGAAAATTTTTTTTCTCAAGGTTGCGATATTTTAATATTGTATTATAATAGTAGTATATAAATATTAAAAATCTTGGGAAGAGAGAAATTTCTCTGCCATGCTTTCTAGCGATTAAGCAAAAAAATTAGACTAATGAGCCTAAATTACAACTATAATAAAAATTTTACTAAAGCCAATTTTGACTTCGATAATCTTCCCTATTTAACTAATCCTTACAGAAAACTAAATCTTCAAAGTGTAGGTATTGGTTTAATTAAATTACCACCCAATGAAGGTTATACATTTACTCATAGTCATGTGGAACAAGAGGAAGTTTATATTGTTGTTTCAGGAAAAGGAGTTATTCTGATTGATGGAGAATTAATAGAAATACAACGCGGGGATTTAGTGCGAGTTTCTCCCACAGCAAAAAGAGCAATTAAAGCAGATAAAGGAACTGATTTATTTGTCATTTGTGCAGGTGGAGTAACTCAAGGTTATCCTCAAAATTATAATTCTCGTTATTTAATAGATGATGGTATTCCTGACTATGATGATATTCCACCTTGGTATCAAGATAACCAAGATATAATTGCTAAAAACTCTATTTTGAAAGAACGGATGTTAAAAGCACAAGCAAAACGAAAACAAGGGGAAACAAATGTAAGCATTCAGCCGTCAGCTTGCCTCTTGCCTCCTGCGGAGGAGCTGCGCTTTTCATGTCGCGCAGCGAAACAGCTATCAGCTAAAGAAAGAAAGAAGTAAGAAAAGGAGGAAGTATTGAAAAAAAAAGGGAAAAATGATCATGCTAGATATAGCTCTCTAAAATGAATTAGAGCAGTTCTTTTTAAGTATCTCTAATCAAGATAAATTTATAGAATTCTTTTTTCACGCTTGGTACTAAGGTGTAGTTTTATTGCGCTCGAGCTGACAGCTAATAGCTAATAGCTGAATGCTTACAAACAAATTTATATAGCAGAAGGAAAAAGGAAGAAGATTGATTTGTTGTTTCTCCTAAAGAGTGGTATTTATTTATGTCCTGGTACTTATTCCTTAAAAAAAATGACAGATATTCGGAAATTAATAAACCAATTAGCTATTCAAGAAGCAGAATTAAAAAATATTCAATTTTTAGCACCTTGTGTAAAAAACGGGCGAGTAAAAACTAGAGTAGCAGGAATGATTTATACCTTTGAAAGTGAACCAAAAACATTTGCAGGATGGGGAATATTTCAACCAATAAATGAGAAAATAGCCAAATTTTTAGAAGAACCTAGTTTGCCTCAGCTAGAAGAATATTTTCAACTTTTGAAACCTCTAAGATTCTTCCTTGCTTGTCAATTGAAAGGGCTAACATGGCTAGCATATCCAACTAATGAATCTGATGCTCAACAACGATTTGCTTGTGCTAAACCTGTACCAGTTCATCTAGTAACAGAAGGAGCAATGTTTGAGCAAATAATTGCTAGATTTGATGGTGTTTATTGGTGGTTTGAAGATATAGACCGCCGTGCCGATCCTTTAATAGCAGAAGAGTTACGGGAAGCATTTAAAAATATTACACTACCGAAAGAAGTTAAGTTTAAAGGGATGACTCCAGAAATTAAAACGGTTTACGATTTAGTAGCACGACAAAAAAAAGAATTTATGAAAAAAATGCAATATCAAAAAGATGAAAAAAGACTAAGAGAAGCATTAGCTATGGGTGGAGGAGAGTTACAAAATTTTAGAGACCGCTCCAATTATTGGCAAGTGGAATGGGTGAGTGGAAATGGAGAGCGTCATACTTCTGCTATTAATAAAAATGACTTAACTGTGGTAAGTGCAGGTATTTGTTTAAGTGGAGGCGATCGAGATTTTGACTTACAATCTTTAGTTGGAGTCGTTGAGCAGAGATAAGGGAAGGAAGAGGGAAGAAGGAAGAAGGAAGAAGGAAGGAGGAAGAAGGAAGAAGTAATATCATGTCCGGTTGAATACTTACACTAAAGAAGGAAGAAAGAGAAAGGCAAATTATTTGTCTAGTTTGTGAATAGTAGCTATAATAAGACGTTGTACTTCATCAACTTCTTTTATAATAGGAATAAAGAGTTCTGGTTTAGCTAAATTTACTGCTTTAGTAATAATTAATTGGGTATCTAATTCTCTGAGAGAACCGAGAGCAATTCTGAGAAAACGTATATATTCAGCTTTACTTGTCCTGCCATATCCTTCAGCAATATTTGACGGAACTGAAACACAACTACGGCGAATTTGACTGGTTAAACCATAAAGCTCAGAATTAGGAAAAATTTGAGTTATTTTGTAGCAATTAATAGCCATTTTAACTCCACGTTTCCATATATATTGTTCTCGATGACTACCCATATTTTACAATACCCTAAAGTACAATACAAAATCATACAGCAGATTCCACCTAAGTGTGGTACATCCATCGCTGGCAAGATGTCCGCACTATAAATACTTAATTGTTAGAGACTGTTTGTAAAAGGAATATTAAATCCAAGCGTAGGGTGGGGAGAGTGAGGTGGCAATAACTATGAGTCCTAAGCAACATTTAACTTTCCGCCGTAACCCACCGAACATTAAGCACTCTGACCGTCTTAATTTTTTGTTGTGCATTCACTCTCTTAGTATCTGTACTTCATATACCTGGAATATGCTGTATTACTTCTTCCAACTTCCAACTTCCACCTTCCACCTTCTTCCTTCCACCTTCCACCTTCCACCTTCTTCCTTCCAACTTCCACCTTCTTCCTTCTTCCTTCCAAACCATGTCTATATTTTTTCACGAACAACTTTACCGCAGTTCAGAAATAATGACAAAGCTAAAAAATTTGTCAATAACTATTTGTGGTGCTGGTGCTTTAGGAGCAAATATTACTGAAAATTTAGCTCGTTCTGGGTTCAATAAATTACGAGTAATAGATTACGATCGCATAGAAGAACGTAACCTATCTACTCAACCTTATTATCGTTCTGATATTGGGGCATTGAAAGTTAAAATTCTGACTAATAGTCTTTATCGTGCCCTGGGAATAAAAATTGATAGTCAATCTCAAAAGTTAACTGTAGAAAATGCGGGTAAACTATTAGGAAAAAGTGAATTAGTTATAGATACTTTTGACAATAGTATTAGTAGAAGTGCAGTAAAAAATTATTGTGCTAATTCTAATATTTCTTGTCTTCATGTAGGATTAGCTTCGGATTATTCAGAAATAATTTGGAATGAAAATTATCGAGTACCTTCCCATATAAATGATGATGTGTGTGATTATCCTTTAGCAAGAAATTTGGTAATGTTAACCGTTGCTGTTTCTTGTGAAACTGTGATTAATTTTGCCGCGACTAAACAACAGCATAACTTTACTGTGACTTTGGGAGATTTTGCTGTTAAACCATTATTTATGTAGGATGAAAATTCAGCAAAAGTTTGATTTATTTTGACAGGACTTTGGAGCATCGTGAGGTAAAGTTTAATACTAATATCTATTGCCTATTCCCTTAAATTATAAAACCTTATACCTCATTAGAACAAGGATTTCATATAGAATCCGGTTATATAATATATGTTGATAATTCTATAATTACTTCAAGCTTTCAATCTCCCAATCTGCCAATCTCCCCATCTCCCCTTTCCTAAAAATTTAATCACGGACATTGATACCAAATGGCTTGTATAAATATTCTCTAATAATTTGTGAATTTGCTGACCCATAAAAATTAATCAAATAGACTACTAGAACTAAGTTATACCATGCATGAAAAAAGAATGTTACGAATAATAAGCACTATTAAAATATTTTATCAGAAATTTGTATTTGAGAAAAAAGATAAGTTACGACACAAAAAAATGTATCAAATCTATTCATTCTGACTCCTGACTCCTGAATTCTGACTTCTTATAAGTACCCTAGCTATTTGTAGCAAACACTTATCAAATTGGTGTTATAAGTGCTTTATATCTTTCTATTTTGGTAACTATTGCTCAAATGTAGATACATTCAGAAATACAGATTAAGATAATCTATTACTGTTTGAGAGGAAATCAACATGGAAATTAAAGCAACCAATACACCTCAGTTAGAATGGGCCGGAGATGCCCTAGCTATTGGTTTATTTGAGGATGCCATAGAATTAACTGGGGATATGGCCAAATTGAACGAAATGTTGGCTGGTACTTTATCTGAACTAATTGAAGAAACAGAATTTAAGGGTAAAGCCAACAGCAGTGCCTCAACTCGTGTGGGCGGTACAACCCCTATTCGCAAAATTATTATTGTTGGCCTAGGCAAATCAGAGGAGTTAAATTTAGATACTCTGCGCCAAGCAGCAGCGACCTCTGGACGTTTAGCAAAAAAGGAGAGATGCAAAACTCTCGGCATTAGCCTGCCAATGTGTCAGGATGCTGATTCTACAGCTACAGCTATGACTGAAGGCATTGAGTTAGCTCTCCATAAAGATAATCGCTTTAAATCTGAAGTGGAAAATCAAGGGCCAGATGTAGAAAAAGTAGAGTTAATTGGTTTAGCTGGCTCCGATGAAGCGATCGCCCGCGCCCGACAAATCTGCTCAGGAGTCATCTTGGCCAGGGAACTTGTAGCAGCTCCTGCTAATTCTTGCACCCCAATAACTATGGCTGAAACTGCTGAAGCTTTAGCTAAAGAGTTTGGTCTAGCTCTAGAAATTCTAGAAAAAGAAGATTGTGAAAAATTAGGTATGGGAGCTTTTCTTGGAGTTGCTCAAGCTTCTGACTTGCCACCAAAATTTATTCATATCACTTACAAACCAGAAGGTACTCCTCGTCGCAAGTTAGCGATAGTAGGAAAAGGTTTAACTTTTGACTCCGGTGGCTTAAATTTGAAACCTTCTGGTAGTGGCATTGAAATGATGAAAACTGATATGGGTGGAGCAGGTACAACTTTTGGTGCTGTTAAGGCGATCGCTCAGTTGAAACCAGATGTGGAAGTTCATTTTATCAGCGCTGTTACAGAAAATATGGTTAGTGGTCATGCCATGCACCCCGGTGATTTTCTGACTGCTTCTAATGGCAAAACTATTGAGGTGAATAATACAGATGCAGAGGGGCGTTTGACTTTGGCAGATGCCTTAGTCTTTGCTGAAAAGTTGGGAGTAGATGCAATTGTAGATTTAGCAACTCTTACTGGTGCTTGTGTTGTAGCATTGGGTAATGATATTGCTGGTTTGTGGAGTCCTAATGATGACTTAGCAGCTCAACTAACAGCAGCAGCAGAAAGAGCTGGAGAGAAAATGTGGCGGATGCCTTTGGAGGAGAAATATTTCGAGGGTTTGAAAGCTATGCACGCTGATATGAAGAATACAGGTCCGCGTCCTGGTGGTGCTATTACTGCAGCTTTATTTTTGAAACAGTTTATTAAAGATACACCTTGGGCACATCTAGATGTTGCCGGTCCGGTTTGGATAGATGCAGAGAGTGGTTACAATAATCCTGGTGCAACTGGTTATGGTGTTCGGACTCTAGTCAATTGGGTTTTGAATTAGAGTTTTCCAATTTTGTGACTGTAGTTCTGTAATTAACTACCAGTTACAGTCCCATTTTTGAAGATCGCGCTCTTAAATGGGACTTACCGAATAATTAATAATTATTAATTAAATAATTCACCCTTTAAAGTCTCCCCTTTCAAGGGGAAAAAGCGGTCGCTCCGCGTTAACGCGCGTTATGCAGACGGCTAAACGACCCCTCTCTTGGTCGATTGGATATGGCGTTTGCTAGCGCAAAGCTCCGCTAAAGCGTAGCGTCCCGGAAGGAACGGAAACCTCGCCATCCCATCTTACTCCAAGCTCCGCTTTCTGTCATTGCGAGCGGCAGCGAAGCAATCTCAAACGTCGATATTTCGTTCCCCATGCGTAAGTCCTGTTCAAGTCGCGAAGCGAAACGACCGCTTTCTTGGTCGATTGGATATGGCGAGGAGACCTCGCCATCCCATC
>NZ_JBNHEP010000051.1:0-13733 GCF_050015995.1 Dapis brunnea BLCC-M229
GATCCGCGAAAAGACTTGACTACCATAATTATATAGCTATCAAATGGGTTCTATAGACGATCTCCCCTAACCAACTTTTTTTAAGGGGGAAATCTCTCGCCAATTTTTGAGTATTTCATATAATGAATATTTATATTATAGGGTGCGTTATCTGAGAATAATAAGAGATTATTTTCGATGCACTTACTGTCTCGAAAACTTTTTTGCGTGGATATAAAATCAACGATATTTTTTCCGCAATTTATCCTATTCTCAATTTATTTTATTGGTAACTACAATCAAATTATACAAATTGAATTGGTAATAAATAGCAAAAATAGCCCAATAATAATTTACTGAAAGTAATCAATAAATCAAGAATCTAACTATTATGATTGACTTTACTGTAGCAATCTGTACTTATAATGGGGAAAACCGTATTTCTGATGTCTTGGAAAAACTTCGAGAATGTATAAAAGACACAATAAATCAGAAACAAAAAATTTCTTGGGAAATTATTATTATTGATAACAATAGTAATGATAATACTGCCAAAATCATAAAAAAATATCAGTCTGAATGGGATGAAAATTATCCAATTAAATATTTCTTTGAAGCACGACAAGGATTGGCTTTTGCCAGGAAATGTGCAATCAAAAAAGCTCAAAGCGAGTTGATTGGTTTTCTTGATGACGACAACTTACCTTTTCCGAATTGGGTAACAGCAGCTTATACCTTTGGCAAATCTCATCCTAAAGTCGGTGCCTACGGTGGTCAGTCTCATGGGATATTTGAAGTGACTCCACCACCAAATTTTGAAAGAGTCGCCACCTTTTTTGCTCTGAAAAAAGCAGAAAAGGCATTTTGTTACAACGAGAAATATAAATCTGTTTATCAACGACTTTACCCTGCTGGTGCAGGAATAGTTATTCGTAAACAAGCTTGGTTAGAAAGTGTTCCTGAAACTGTTTGCCTTCCACAGACTGCAGAAGATTTGGAAATGCTATCACATATCAGAAATAATGGTTGGGAGATTTGGTTTATTCCAGAAATGGAAATTGAACACAAAATATATAAATATCGTCTGGAAAAAGATTATTTAATTAAGTTTTTCCGCTCAAATGGTTTAACTCGATATCAAACCAGAATGTTAAATTATTCTCAATGGCAAAAGCCATTAGTAATACCATTTTATCTAATTAATGATTTGAAAAAAATAATTGTTCATCTGCTAAAATATCACTCGGTTTTTCAGACTGATATTATTGCTGTTGGTGAACTAAACCTATTATTGAGTATTTTTTACAACCCCATACATAATTTCTGGCAATATCTGAGAAAGTCCGAAAAAAATATCCTCAAATTAGCATTGTCTATATTGAAGAGTCAAAAAATAATTTCTGCTGAACCTCTAAGGAAAATACATAGAACAGAGTTTTAATGTGAAAACTAAATTTATAGTGTTTAAAAATACTTTATTTGAGATTACAACTACCAATATATAGGTTGAATTAATGTTGTTACAAACTGATATGTCTACTAATCAAACCATTAAGCATTCTAATGGTTTTGCCATTAAACAAACTTTGCATGAATCTCTCAAAAACCTGGGAAATTTTGAACAATGTGCTTTATTACAATATCCTCGTCATATCAATATTGGAGACCATCTAATTTGGTTGGGGACTGTCTTTTATTTAACTAATGTACTCAAGACAAAAATAACTTATGCTTCCAGCTTGGAAAATTTTTCTCAAGCTGAGATGGATGAAAAAATTGGTGATTTTCCAATTATTTTGCATGGTGGAGGAAATTTTGGGGATATCTGGTATAAGGATCAAAAATTCCGTGAATATGTGATTTCTCAAAATCATCATCGCCAGATTATTGTGATGCCACAAACTATTTATTTTCAGAATAAAAGTTATTTGGAAAAATCGGCAAAGGTTTTTAATTCTCATCCAAATTTAACTTTATGTGTGCGCGATCGCTACAGTTATGATTTTGCTATCAAGTATTTTGATAACTGTCGAATTATTCTCGCTCCCGATATGGCTTTTCAAATGGCAGGAATGCCTTGTTTTTCTGTTCCTAGAAATCCTGAAAATTCTATTTTGTATCTTAACAGAACAGATAAAGAATTAAATCAAGGTTTTTTAGCAGAATTAATGAAAATTCCTAATTTGGTAGTTGCTGATTGGATTTCTTATGAGCAAAAATGGATTCTGGGAAATGCTAATTCTCGATTGAGACAAATATTTGCTCAACTTTATCGAGAAGTTTGGCAAAGGGGTTTGGCAACACCCCAAGAATTCATAGATAGACGAATTTGGTTGAAAACTGCTACAGAAAATATTGATTTTAATTCTGTGGATAATCCATCTATGCACCGTCTTTCTTTAAGTTTTCTCCATAGTGGAATTTATCAGCTTCAGAAGTATCGTTTGATTATTACTAATCGTTTACATGGTCATATTCTCTGTGTACTTTTGAATATACCCCATATATTTCTACCAAATTCTTATCACAAAAATCAATCCTTTTATGAGACTTGGAGTTATGATATTCCTTTTTGTAGATTCGTTTCAGATATTACTCAGATTGAAGCGAATGTTCAAGAACTTTTGGTATCCGAGCGACTTAAAAAGTAGGAATGATTGACTTATTATCCCTGATGATTTTTACTTTTTCTTGGAGCTATGGCTTCAATAATTAATAATTATAGCGCTACGCGCTAGGGAATAGGGAATAGGGAATAGGGAATAGTAAACTATCAAAGGGTTTCAGGATTTAGAAATGTCCTAACCTGAATGAGTAGCCCTATAACAATTAATAATTAATTATTACATCAAATCTGGTTAATTCGGTATAAAAAAATTTTTCATCTTCAGCTAAAGAGGAAATCTTTCTAAATTCTCTTTGCTCCTGACTCCTGATTCCTAGATTAACTATCTAATTATACCAATGCTACCGGATTTAATATTACCCCTTCTTATAAAGAAGAAGATTGGCTAAAAGGAATTTGTTTTCTTCATATAAGATTTTTTCATACTCTTGATAACAACTTGAATGCTAGTAGACGTATATTAATTATGGTAGAGACTCAAGTTTAAGACAAACTAAATTGGAAAATGCTTTGTAACTATTAACTAAAGATATCAAAAGTAGACAAGAAGAATGCGAGCGCTTATTTTATCAAGATTTGTGAGACTCTCACAAAGATTAGTAGAATTTCCAGTAGGGCGATCGCTCACCCCATTACCAGACTTGTACTTAGGAGTTTTTCTGGCGATGGCTAGGTACTAAACCTGTAGCAACTTCACCGATACTGAATGAGGAAAATACTTAGTTGATTGAGCTTTTTTGCTTTTTAAAAGCTTGAAAATTACCAGTATTTTGGGGGGTGTGTTAACCTCTCTTGCCCTCATGAATATAATCTAGCTAATACTAATTAAGTATGACAACCCCTTTTGGCAGACTTTACCAAATCTTTAAATATTGTGGGAAAAATACGATTTAATTTAATGCTGTTTGAACAGAGAGATTTTTATATTAGTGTATTTTTTATTACATATAACTAAGTATAAAAAATATTGCAGATTAGATACTAATCCCTAGTTGATTACTCCAAAATACGATATATGTATGAGAAATCAGGAAAAAAAGCTCGATCTAGATTTTGATCTACAAAGCTACCTCATCGTGGGCAAACAATTAACTGATGTGACGAAAATGTTGATACGGGAATAAAAGCAGCTTTAAGACAAAATCTATATTTGTTGTAAAGTTGCTATGAGATCATTGACAAGTTGAAATGAATTTGCTAAGAAGCTGTTTGAGAAGTGCTGCATGGAACCGATGAATCATAAAAACTTAACCCCCCTGCCCCTCTTCCCTACAAAGTAATGGGGGTTTCAAAGCCTCTCTCCTCGCAGGAGAGAGGTTTGGAGAGAGGTTTTTATAAGTTTACAAACAGTTTCTAAACCGAATACTATCTTCTCAACTGGGATTATACATATCTATTGAAGATAGAAATCTTGAGTCAAGTCCACTTTGAACTAAAATATAAAATTTCGGTAAAGTCTGTCTACAATCATTGACAACTTGGGATGAATTTGCTAAAAAAACTACTATCTACTCAATTCTGAAAATCTCGGTAATATGACTTACTCACGCAAAGCTGGGTTTCTACGAGAAATTATTGGTTCAGAATTGTCTTGACAAACTTTAGCTATTTCCCTACGCAATGTCATATTCTTTTTAGAGTTATCTTGAACCTAGGGAAAAATATAAGTGGTACTATATAGGTAAATTATAGTATCCGACATTCCTATACCAGTTGGTGGTTTGAGCATATGTTAAGTTTAATATTTGCGATCGCTTATCAGCTAAATAAACTAAAATCAACGTTTAAAAAATTCCCTAATATTAACGACAAAACTTCTTTACTCCCCACACTCCACTTCTTTCAGCAAGCCCTAATTATCAATTATTAATTATTAATTATTAATTATTAATTATCAATATACTTCTGCCACATTTGCTCGTAAGCGTTTTCCATTTCGCGGGTAAATTGTTTGGCATTCCACAACGGAGCAGTTTGCTTTGACTTTCTCAACTTCCAGGATATCTCCTGACGTAATTTTTCATCTTTCCCTAATCTAATTCCCCACTCCACATATTCTTCATCACTCCAAGCAATACCTTCAGTGATGCCAGCATTTATCATCATGGTGTAGCTATTGCGTGCTGCAAATTGTTGACCAACCCGCGTTACCATTGGGATGCACATCCAGAGAGTTTCTAGAGTAGTTGTTGCACCGTTGTAGGGATAAGTATCCAAAACAATATCAGCAATACCTAAGTTAGCTCTGTGAATTTCTTCTCGAGCTACTTCTTCTATCGGAATTAGGCGATCGCTACTAATACCCTCTGACTCAGCAACATCTATCAGCAATTCAGATAAAACGTCTGAGTCACCAAATTTTTTAAACAAGAAGTAACTATTGGGAACTTCTTTGAGAATTTTCATTTGCAGTCTGGCAGTATCGGGGTTAAATTTATAACCTCTTTGAGCAGTAAAATAAACCACTGCATCACTAGGAATACCTAAATCTTCTCGTTTCAGACTGGGTATGTTTACCTCAAAACCATCTACAGCAACATAAGTTTGAGGTAGTCGCCAAATTTTATGGGGGTAATAATCTTGAGCATTTTCTGGCAAAACATAAGGATCGGCAATATAGTAATCAATTGTTGGTATTCCTGAAGCATCCCAACCTAACCATGTTGCTTGAATAGGTGCTGCTTTCATTGCCATAATCGAACAACTATTAGTTAATGTTGTACTATCTAAATCAATTAAAATATCAATTTCATCTTCATAAATATCTTCTGCTACTTCTGTACTGACAATACCGTAAACATGAGCTTTAGTAGCTTGATTAACATACCATTGTTGTAGAGAATCGTTGCGGTTTTCTGCTCCTTGTAAATAGGCATAAATTTCAAATTTTTCTCGATTATGATACTTAAATAGCCATCGGGCAATCCATCCTACAGAATGTCTTCTCAAACAGTGGGATAAATATCCTATTTTCAAAGGCTTTGTCTGTGAACTGACATTATTTTTCTTGTTTAATCTCTGACTATATTTACTTGTTTGCTCCTGACAAGCTGTTTCTAAATTTAGCTGACAGATTTGTGCTAACTGACTACGAATTTTGAGATTTTTTTCTGGGTAGTCTCTAACATAAGGGAAGAAAAAACCCATATTATACAAACGCATGGCAACTGTACCCAGTTTTTCTGGAGGTTCTGCTGCTAGAGCTTGTATTAAAGACTCTTGTCGCTCTAGTGTTTCTTTAACTTTTTGATCTGCACCTCTTGAGGTTATTAAAGCTCGACAAACCTGGAAATGAGAGATTACTTTTTCATGTATATCTGTAGATAAAGAGTAGGATTTTTCTGCATATTCAATTGCTAAAGCATAATCAGTTAATTCTACACAAAACTGTGCCACAGTTCTCAATAACTCTCGATTCTCTGGAGCGACATCTAATAGCAATTCTGCATATTTTCTAGCAACTCCTACTGCTGCGAAAGAATATGCAATTTGATATATAGGTGGAATTAGAGAGTTGACAAGGGTATTCCGATTTTCTATTCGAGGAACAGCAACTGTGGCAAATTCTATGGATGATAAACTTTTAGGGTCATAAACTAATAGCTTTTTTAATATGTGCAGCAATAAATTTTGCTCAAGTTCTATAGTTGTATTATTTTCTAATAGCTCAATTATTCTATACTCTTTTAGTTGTTCTCCTGTATAGTTTTTGAGAGCAATAGATAAATCAATTGACTGTAATAAATTATTAATATCATTGGGGTGAATTTCCCGAATGTGTTGTCTGATGACCCAAGCGACAGAGCCATTCTGTTTTGTTAGTTGTCTATTTGCTTCTGTTGCCAATACTTCTACTAATTCTTCTGTCCACAACTCAATCTCTTCTGCTTCTCCATCTGCCATACCTAATAGCCAAGTTGTTTGTGCTTCTTCTTCTTGCCCTTCCAAGAGTAACATTAATCCCAATTGCCAATAGTATGATTTATTTTGTGGATTTGCATTTATGGCTTTTTCATAAAGGTTAATAGCTTTGGCATAATTGCTGTTCACTAAATATTTATTTGCCTGTTGTTGCCAATCACTAGGTAATTCATCAGAAATCATCAGAACATACATTAATAATTTACAAAATAATAGGTAGCGCAGATAACGCTACCTTTAAGTTTTTGGAGTTAAAGGCTAAAGTTACAGAGGCGTTGTAAAATTAGTAACATCGGCACAATTAGCCTCAGGAGCGACAGTATCTTCTGGAGCTGGCCCCTGACAGATAATTGTTTGGGAAGTTAATGCTTCCCCTGCCAGTGTCAGATACACTGACGATGCAAATCCAGCGAGACCAGTAGCACCTTCTTTTGTCCAAGCTGCAGCACCTATTTCCCTTGTATCAGCCCCAACTTGGTCTGTATTAGCACTAATAGCATAGGTATAATTACCCGTAGCAGTTTTAATACCTAAACCGAGCAGTCCTATCTTCTCTTCAATTGCACCAGTAACAAAACCACCTTTCTCCGCGTAATAAGCTTGCTGACCTTTATTAATAGAAGCCAAATACTGCTTTGCTTCCGACTGCTTCGCTTTGTTAGCTTGGTTTAAGAAAGAAGGCAACGCAATAGCAGACAAAATACCGATAATGATGATAACCACCAACAATTCAATCAGAGTGAAACCCTCTTCCTTTCTCTTCTTAGCAACGTGCTGTAAGAACTTAGCCTTAAATTCAGTTTTCATTTTTTCTCCTATAAAAATTGGACTAATAATTTTTATCCCATGAATCTAACTTACCCACCTTGCCAAAAATTCATATCATCCCCCAGGAATTTTTTTTTTCGGTGGTAGTAGTAGCGCGTCTAGACTCAAATTGTGGGTAAAAAACCTAACCCCCCAACCCCCTTCCCTGCAAGGGAAGGGGGGGCATTTCTTCCCTCTCCTTGCAGGAGAGGGGTCGGGGGAGAGGTCTTCCGGGATAGTAAAACTTACCCACATTTTCAAGCTAGACGCCCTAGTAGGTTGGGTTGAGGGACGAAACCCAACACCATTAACTCAAAACCAATAAAGGTTTGTTGGGTTTATCTTTCAGATAAGCTTCGCTAACAATATTGTTATACAAGGGCTTACTGAACTGACACACCCAAAATGGTGCGTTACGACGGATTGTTAAATGCCCTTCACAACGAGTAATTTTGGCCGTCTTTTCATGTCCCTCTGCGAAACGCACCCTACGGGACTAAGCTTGGGTAGTCCTGCATGGTAATGGTGAGGATATATATTTTTTAATTTCTCCGACACTCCCCATCTCCCCATCCCCCCATCTCCGATACTCCCCATCTCCGAATCTCCCTAAACTCCCGGTGCTTCCTTTACCATTACTATGCACCACCACCTAAGCTTGTAGTTAGCCCCTCAATTCTCCTTGGGCTAAAGCCCAACTACAAACAAAGACTTAAAAGCTTATTTCTCCTAACTAGGTCTCACCTTCACCCCTACTTTCAAACCCAAAGATTCTAGTAATTTCCGCAAAAGATTAAATTCTATTTCACCCGTTTCTTTAAGTTTTTCGTCAAATCTTGCAAGGTTGTCATAAACATCATCAGAAACAAAATTAAATCCTCTTCTGGCCTCTATTACATTAGAGAAAGCTTTTTTTATCATTTTTGGATCGCTTTCTTTTAACACAACCTCAAGATAAACTGCTGCTTCTGAAGGTTCTTTTAAAGATTGAATTAATTCGGTATGATAACTAATACTCCTAGGCATTTTCACGACTCCTATAATCTTGCCAATAGTTTTGAAGCTCAATGGTGCGTTACGACGGATTGTTCAATACCTTTCATTGTGAGTGATTAATGCAGTCTAACGCACCCTACTGGATCTAATTAGGCTCGTAGTAGTAGATATCTAGACTAAAATTGTGGGTAAAAAAACCTAACCCCCCAACCCCCTTCCCTACCAGGGAAGGGGGAGAAGACTTCCCCCCTCTCCTTGCAGGAGAGGGGTCGGGGGAGAGGTCTTCATTGACTCAAATTTACCCACATTTTAAAGCTAGACAAGCTACTACTAACGTTCCAAAAGTACATAAAGAAATGGATCTAAAGTATCCAATAATTCCTTAACTTCCTCCCAACCTCTTTCCAGACTCACATTTTCCAGAGTAATAGGGTCTAATGGTCTAATCTTGACCAACCGTTCTACCAAAGATTCAATAGTACAAACCCCATCCCACAGAGGGAGCAGACAAACAGCCATACTACTATCTATATGAATAGGTGATAAGGTGGGCAACTTCACATAATTACTAATTTCAAAAGGTTTATGGTTATTGATACAGTTAATCAAATCCTCCCTAGCTTGAGAATTTCGTAACTGAGGATGAAGATGTACCTTGGCCTTTTGCCAGTCATAGTCAGTCCATTCAGAAACTGGCACAAAAGATTGACCTTTTTGGGGATGACCACACCAAAAGTCCAACAAGCGGTGCATCGGTTGTAAAAGTTCAAATAAATGCAGTCGTTCCTCAACAGAAATTTCTGGTAAACTCATGCCTAAAAAAGCTGGCAATTCATCCTCACTTTTAAACAAATCTAAAATTTCCCACTGTCGCCATTTCACCATACTAATAAATTCCAAACCAGCACTTTTTAAAGCAGCAAAAATTTCTGGAATTGTATAACCTTTATCTCCCAGTAATAAATAATTACTCAGTATCCATTCTTCATTTTTTGCCCTTTCCGGCTTCCAAACTTGCCGTTTAAGAGTAATTGAGTCTTTCAAAGCATCCAAAGTTTCTCGTGCTAGTTCCATCTCCATTTCTCCAGGATTTTCATTCATTAATCCCATCATTTGAAAAACTTCTTGCACCTTAAAATAGTTATGACGTTGGAGAGAACTATGGAGATTTGTTCTAATAATTCCATCAGGTTTTAAAACAGATTTCATTCCCTGCAAACCAGCAACTATATCCGGCAATAAATACAGAACTTCATCACAATTAATATAGTCAAACTCTAAACCTAAACTTGGCAGTTCTTCTATAAGCAAAACATGAAATTCGGCATTATCAAAACCATGATATTTCAGACGTTGCCGAGCTAATTCTACAGATTTTTCGGAAATATCAATCCCGACTATTTTTGCCTCTGGATTTGCTTCTGCTAATACTAATGCCTTATAACCACTGCCACATCCCGCATCTAAAATTATCTTACCTTCAGTTTCTATTACCTTTTGATTTCTCAGATAATATGGTGTGACAAGATTATGAATAAAAAGTGATTCATAGTCATCCTTAGGAGATTTTTCTACAGGTATTCTGGGATAAGTTACAAAATCAAATTGTTGACGAATTTTTGCTTGTAATTCCGATTCGGGATGATTCATTTCAGTTATCAGTTATAGCGCTAGGGAATAGGGAATAGGGAATAGGGAATAGAGAATAGTAAACTGTCAAAGGATTTCAGGATTTAGAAATTTCCTAATCTTTGCTTCGAGTGCTATATCAGTTATCAGTACCTTTGGTTCAGCCATAGTCTTGAGATACGTATGGTGGATATTTTTTTCATCCCTTTGAAAGGGAGGCTTTGAGACCTTATTTTTTGGTCAGAACAGTTTTAGGAAGTTTATTTACTATAGCCATTTTGAGTTGAATTTGGTAGTTATATTTCTGAGAGAATATTTATAGCAATACTAAATAGGTTGTAACATTTTATAAATGCGGCGTTTGGTTTCCAAATCCCATTTTCCCTTCGGGAGAGGAGACCAAACCCCTACAGTTTTTTCACAAATCATTTAGGATTGCTATACCTTAACATCGTAAGTTATGAACAATAAAATAATTTTCATTATCAAAGTCCTAATTCTTTCTGCGGGACTTTCTCTACTAATCAAATATGGTGGCCCTTATCTATCCATTCCCTCCACGGCCATTAATGCTCTAATTGCTGTACTTATCCCCCCAATATTTATAGGAATATTATTAGGATGGCAACTTTTGCAGCAAGTTGAGAATGTAGAGTAAGCGATCGCTCATATCAAAACAAACATTAAATTAAATAGACTTCTTGCAAAAATTTTAATTAAATCAATTAAAGATATGTAATCAATAATTTCATGCCTCTATTGCCTATTCCATGACTTCTGCAAGAAGTCTAATATATTCTCAATTCAATCTCAAACAAATACTATTTATTCAGGATTAACCAACCAAATATACCCAAGGAAAAAAGTTTTTTACAGCATTAAATAAACGAGTATCAGCAGTATAAAAATCTGCCGATAATTGTTCTGCAAGAGCAAGATAATGAGCATCATAAGCTGCTGGAAGTGTTAAATTTTGAGCTAAACTCAAAGCACGTCGATGCAAACTAGCATTACCATGAAGGATAATTTCTAAATTCAAAATATATTCCAAAGCTTCTGTTGCTTCTTCTGAAGTCAATAAATCAGAAATAACGTAGCGATGAAAAGCATTAGTTACCTCGTAATAAAATAAAGTAGGAGCAATTTTAGAATAGCCTTGCAATTCCCACTCAGTCCATAGGTTACTAAAACTAGGTACTTCAGTACCACTAATTGCTAGCCTAATAATAAAACTTGCATCTATGCAAATTATTTTTTTTGTCATTCCTTCTCTCTATCCGGAAAGCAAACTTTCATTAATTGCTCTGTACGTTCTTCTCTCATTTTGATAATCAATTCTTCAGGAGTTATTTCTAATTCTTTTTTACTCCAACGCTTTTGTATTCTATCTCCTAATTCTTGGAGTTTTTGCAATGTGTTTTGCTTTTGATATTTACCCTGAAGTTCAGTTTCTAATAAAATTCGTTCTTCTGCTGGAAGAGAACGAATAATTTTAGCTAAAGTTTGTACTAATTCAACATTCATAATCAATATATAATTTCTGAGTTTTCAATGAGTTACAGTTGAATTGTTATCCAATACGGCTTTTACATCTAAATAACTATCTTTTAACTCTAGTGTATTCCCACCAAGATAAGGATCTATTATTTCTAAGTCTTGAATCACATCTTGGCTTTCATAAATAATTGCATTTAGGAAACTAATTAGAATATCTTTACTCTCAGTCGAGCCAAATATTTTCTTAAAAGCAAAATCTGTCTTAGGACTAATAAATTTCATGGCAAATAATAAAAATATCTTTTAACAAGATACAAGCAACCTAGAATAGAAGTAAGGTAAAATATAACCCATATATTTTCAATTTATACTTTAACTCTAATTCCTGTGAACCTAGGTAATTGGATTGGTCTATTTACCATCCTGGCTTCTATATACATATTGTGGCAAATTCGTCAATTACTATTGTTAGTATTTACTGCAGTAGTAATTGCTACTACTCTTAATAAACTATCCAGGTGGCTCCAACGTTTCCGAATTAAGCGACCACTCGCTGTATTAATCTCGGTCAGCTTATTTATTCTACTAATTGCTACCTTTTTCTGGGTAATTGTTCCCCCTTTAGCAGAGCAGTTTCAACAATTAATAACTATTGTCCCCCTGGGAATTAATAAATTAAATGATTGGCTGAATATACTTAAAGATCAATTACCCAATCAACTCAGAGAACAATTACCAAATATTGATATTAATCAAGTTATTCCCCAACTACAACCAATATTTAATCAATTAATTAATAATGCTGGAGCATTTGTTGGTAATACTTTTGGCATATTTCTGAGCTTTCTACTAATTCTAGTTTTAACCATAATGATGTTGGCAGATCCAATCTCTTATCGTCAAGGGTTTATCAAGTTATTTCCCTCCTTTTATCGGCAACGAGTAAACTTAATTTTAGATAGTTGTGAAATAGCTTTGGGAGGATGGGTAATTGGTTCTTTATTTAATATGAGTGTAATTGCTTTACTCAGTTTTATCGGTTTATCTATATTGAAAATTCCCCTGGCTTCAGCTCAAGCTGTTTTGGCAGGATTACTAACTTTAATGCCACATATTGGAGCGACTATAAGTGTGATTCCTCCAATGGCGATCGCTCTTTTATACTCACCTTTAAAATCTGCTTTAGTTTTACTTATTTACATTCTCATTCAACAAATTGAAAGTAATATTTTAAATCCTTACTTGATAGCAAGAAAAGTTTCTTTGTTACCTGCCATTACATTAATTGCTCAAGTATTTTTTGCTAGCTTTTTTGGATTTTCCGGACTTTTACTAGCTTTACCTCTAACAATTATTTGTCAAGTCTGGATGAAGGAATTATTAATTAAAGATATTCTTGATAACTGGCAAGTTGAAAATTTCCCTCCTCAAAGAGATAATATTGATGCTCTGTCTAAAACAACAAATGTTGTAGAAGAAAAAATTGATTCAGAAATAGAAAAAATAGCAGAAAACCTCAGCGAAGATTCTTCTGAATCTAGGGTCGCTCATTCAGAAGAAACCTCTGAATCATCCGAAAAAATATAGTAAGCATTCAGCTATTAGTGGTTATATCTCAGGTTTTGAATATTAAAATGACTACTAAGGTTAGTTGATAACTAATTTGATTCGTAACTTGATGATTTTTATTGGAGACTAATTCCTCATAAAGGTAACAATGAGTGAATAACTTGTAGATAAAAACTAATAACTTAAGGCTGAATTCTTAGCAAATATTTTAAATTTTTGACTTATTACTTAATACTATAGCAATCCGATTTTATTGTAATCATTCAGCTATTAGCTGTCAGCTTTCAGCAATAAAACCTCAACCTTAAGGAGAAAGTTTAAATGAATACCAACTTGAAAACTGGCTTCTATAGTAAAATTTAATTCTGAATAATAAAGCTTTTATTAGCAAAACTAAAAGCAAGAGCTGTTAACGCAGTTCCTCCTGCGGAGGCTAGCTTATAGCTGACGGCTGAATGCTTACATTTTATTTGTGTACAAAAATCTTACCTAAACTGTTTAATTCTTTAATTATTAATTGTTAATTATTAATTATTAATTATTGAACGCTTTTAGGGAACAGGCGTTAGTTTCAGTTTTTTTATCTACTTCTTGATTTATCACAACCTATGCGCGGATTGCTATATTTCTTTGTAATAATGCCCTGAATAATTATCTATCAAATCTGATTGTGCATTCACCAATAACTTCTGTTTATTCAGTCCAACTT
>NZ_JBNHEP010000051.1:13833-46818 GCF_050015995.1 Dapis brunnea BLCC-M229
GGTAAATGTTTTTTTCTTGTTCCCTACTCCCTACTCCCTATTCCCTACTCCCTCATTTGTAATAATGCCCTGAATAATTGTCTATCAAATCTGATTGTGCATTCACCAATAACTTCTGTTTATTCAGTCCAACTTAAACCTCAAGAAGTCGAGTTGAGCAGAAAAAATAATACGGTAAATTACAGATTAATGTGGTAAAAGTGATGTGGTAAATGTTTTTTTCTTGTTCCCTACTCCCTACTCCCTATTCCCTACTCCCTCAATAGATGAGAACAATTGCTGAAATTAACGACAAAATTTCCAACAAAAAAGCCGTTGTCTGTACAATAACAGAACTCAAAGCCAGAATTGCTGAAACAAGTATTACCCAAGCAGCAAAAGAAGTTGATGTAATTACAACTGGCACCTTTGAGCCAATGGAATCCTCTGGAGCTATCATCAACTTGGGACATACTGACCCCCCCATCAAAATTCGCTCCTGTTGGCTAGATGGTATCCCAGCTTACTCAGGTTTTGGAGCCGTGGATTTGTATCTTGGGGCAACTCAAATAGCTGAAGATTCTGAAGAATCTAAAGAAAGAGGTGGAGGCCATATAATCGAAGACCTAATTGCAGGTTTACCTGTCCAACTTAGAGCAGTTGGTCAAGTAACAGATTGTTATCCACGGGCTACTTTTGAAACTACCATTACCCGTGAGACAATTAACCAGTTCTATTTATTTAACCCACGAAATTCATATCAAAATTTTATAGTTGGTGTGAATGGTGGCGATCGCCCTCTATTTACTTATCTTGGCCCTCTATTACCAAATTTAGGTAATGCGGTTTATTCTAATCCTGGTGCTCTTTCCCCATTATTCAATGACCCAGATTTAGAAGTAATTGGTATTGGTACCCGCATATTTTTGGGTGGTGGTATGGGATACATTACCTGGGAAGGTACTCAGCACTTTCCCCTACAAAAACGTCTTTCTAATCGTACTCCTATTGGACCTGCTTCGACTTTGGCCTTAATTGGAGATGCCAAACAAATGCAATCTCAATGGGTGCGTGGTTGTTATTTCAAAAATTATGGTCCATCAATTATGTTAGGTGTGGGTATTCCTCTGCCAGTTTTGAATGAAAAAGTAGTAGCTAACTGTGCTATTCAAGACCAAGATATTGTTGCGCCAGTGGTAGATTTTTCAATTCCTCGGCGGGTGCGTCCAACTTTTGGTCTAGTTAGCTATGCTCAACTCAAGTCTGGTCGGATCAAAATAGAGGGCAAAGTTGTCAGAAGTGCCCCCCTTGCGAGTATTTTCCTATCTCATCAAATTGCTTTAGAGTTAAAAGAGTGGATTGAAGCCGGAGAATTTACTCTAACTGAATCAGTTGCTCCAATTCCTATGGATAGAACTTTTTTACCATTTCTGGAACGGTGACATCCTCCCGACGCTGACCTGAAAGTACAGCGAGAGCTTCCAAACCTCACAGTTTGGCATTCCTAGTTTTTCTCTTGCGAGGTTTCGCCTCTGACCTAGACGGAGCTGTCTCCATCCCCGGTAGACCGACTGCATAGGCGTTTTCTATTCCCCAGAGTCCCTGGGTACTCAGTTCTTCTAGACCACGGAATCTGATTACTATAGTCCAAACTGCACTTACGAGAATTCACCCAATCCTTGATTTCCCGCAAGGCGTAGTTATAAACCTTGCGGGATATTTCCAGCCAATGCAGTATTGTTTGCTCTTGGATGGGGTCAGGGTAAAGTCGGTAGCAATAGTTCATGGTCAGAGTCATGGCAGCAATTTTAACACAGAATTATTAGTCACGAGAACTATATCTTTTGAATTTTGACTTCCGCGTAGCGGCACTATATAAATCAATTCTTTCCTCCTACTGCCTAATTCCTATTAATTCCCTTACTCATCTGGATTTTTCTTTCTTTTAGTCGGTTTAGGAAGAGCTTCTTTACGAATAGGAGGTGAATTTGCTGCAAAATTATCACTTTTAGGACGAGCTGTTCGAGGATAACTACTTCTTCTATTATTATTATTATTATTATTTTTATTAAATGTTTTCTTGCCTTTTGATGGAAATTGGCGACGATTATTTAACAACAGACTACCAATATCATTACCATATTGAATCACCAGAGATGTATTCTGGCGATGAATATGTAAATCCCAGAAACGATTTAATGGGCGATCGCCTAAATTCCCTTTTAGTTTCAGCTTAAAAAACCTGGGTTCTTCTTCACCTTTGCGGGCTGATTGTTGCACCTTAACTATTACATATTCTTCGTCTTGAGATTGATAAATTACTTCTCCTCGGATCGAAAAATAACCATCGTCTAAAATGGCTAAACTATCTGTCTGAGTTTCAGGAATAGGAACAATAGTAGTTTTTTCAGAGTTATCTGTGTCCTGTGTTTCTTGTATTTTTTCTTGAGCTTTATCATCTTCAGCAGTGGGAGAAATACTTAGAGAAGAAGAAGTTTGCTGCTGTTCTTCATTTGTTAATTCAGTAGAGAATTTTGCTTTTGTTCTTAGGGTTTCTGGTTCCCATACCCCCATAATTTGAATATGTAGGTCATTATTTTCTTGTCTGGTACGAGGATAAACTACCCAGAGATGTTCTGATTCTAGGTCTAAATGATTTTTTAATAGACTCATTACCCGGCCTAACAATACAGCATCTATTTCTGAACCATCTGGTGTTTGTAAGCTACCTCGTGTAAATTGTTCTGTAGAAGGTTGATAACGACCCCGAACTAAACCTATAGCTCGGTACTGTTTTGGTTCGCTAGGTGGAGCAATTGGATGTTGTCGCACAGTCGTAGTATTCGGAGTATCAGTTTCAGTTTGCTCCTGGTGCTCAGATTTTGCAGAATTCAATGGTTTAGTATCCGTCACAGCTAAAGTATTAGTATTATTAGTTCCTTGATGGTGTTCTTTGGCCATATCTGTGCCTGAAGATTCATTTATTGATTTCACAGTGCTATCAGAACTTAGGCCATTAGTTCGTCTGGAAAGACTTTGCTTAATATCTGATTTATTAATAGCTTGCTCACTAGGAGGGGCCTCGTGAGATGTGGTAGATTTATTTGTATTGTGGGAGTGGTTAACAGAAGAATTCATAAAAACTCCTATGAGCGGAGATACATCCCTTATGGGAATATAAAAAAATACAAGCAATAATCTAATCTATACATATAGAAATTCTATTCTTAGATTAAGAAACGGTTAATGTTTAGATGCCCAGAGATTCCACAATAACACAGTTATTTTGGCCTGAGCTGCTAATGCCAATCAAGATTTTATGATAATTGGACTAATTAACTTAGGCTGAGACTGAGACACTGTCATTTCAGTTATTAGTTAGCCTCCTATGGTCGGAACTGCGCAATTCAGTACTTCTAGCTGAAGCATCGGGATTGACACAAGGAATATTCTCTTTTCTCAAGGGGAGATTGGATATGGTTAGGTAACCCATCCATCCCATCCTAGGTCATGCTCCGCAAACGACCGCTTTTTATCCCCTATCTAAGGCGAGGCTTTAAACCACTATTTTTCGGTAACAAGATTATGTATAATTAAGGTTTATGGCTACTATGGTTCAGGTGGGACTGAAAACCAAAAACTATGGCTTTCAGTGAGCAAGTCTGATTGACTTTTGTTTCAGCCTAGCTAAAAAAAATTAGTCTTGGGTAGGATGATTAACCTTGCTATTGTAATTAATCCAATTAGATTGTCGATCAATCCGTAAAGTAATGGTAATTTTTCTGGAAAAGATGTAGGCAAAAAAAATTATTGTTGCGAAAAATTTTAACTGAAAAAGCAAGAACACATATCATTTCCGATTAAATGGTTGTCAATAAAGAGGGAGGAGTCAGGAGTCAAGAGTCAGGAGCGAAGAGGAGGAAAAAGAAGATATAAAAAAAAGAAAGTTTTTTGATCCCTAATTATCCAGACATGGTATCACCTGGTCAAACTTTGCTTTTGTTAGATCCTATTCCTGGTGAAGATGGAAGTTCCTGTTCTACCCGATCGGGTCATTACCCGGTAGTTTACCGAAAAATTGGGTTTAAAGCCTCCCCCTTTTAGGGGGACTTTTTAGTTAATTTTATTTCAATAAATATGGTTGAAAAGTCAGGTTATGAAAGCGAGATTTAAGTACCGTATCTATCCAACGCCTGGACAAAAATACCGATTAGCCAAGCTCGGCAGGTTGTGTCCGCGTTGTCTGGAACGATAGTCTAGCTTGCTGCCAACAAAAGTATAAATCAGAAGAAAAGAAGCCCACTAATGCTGAACTTCAAAAACAGTTTATCACTCAAGCTAAAAAGACTGTAGACAGAGAATGGTTATCAGAGGTTTCTGCTATTCCATTGCAGCAATCTTTAAATGATTTAAACCAAGCTTATCAAAACTTTTTTCAATCAAGCAAAGGCAAGAGAAAAGGTAAACCTATAAGACCTCCACGATTCAAAAGTAGGAAGTCAAGACAGACTGCTAGGTTTACAAAGGGAGGGTTTAAAATTGGTCAGCATAAAGTTTATTTGGCCAAGATAGGAAAGCTGAAAATAGTTTGGTCAAGAGAGTTACCCACTGCTCCATCATCAGTAACAGTAATCAAAGATTCAGCTAATAGATATTTCTTAAGTTTTATAGTAGAAATACAACCAGAAACTTTACCTGAAAATGAAAATTCAGTAGGTATAGATTTAGGAATTAAAACTTTTGCAACATTAAGTGACGGAACAAAGGTTGATGCTCCTAAGCCACTCAAAAAACGGATCAAGAAATATCGAAAGTTAAGTAAGTTATTATCTAACAAAACCTTAGGGTCGAAACGATATGAAAAAGCTAGACTGAGAGTTGCTAAGTTCCATGCCAAATTAAAGGATACTAGGGCAGATTTTCTACATAAATTATCTACTGAAATAATTCGTGAAAACCAAACAATTGTTTTAGAAGACTTGAACGTTTCAGGTATGGTCAAAAACCGTAACCCACCCCCATCCCCTCCTGGGAGGGGAGCAAGAGGGGTGGGTATCTGATTTAGGCTGGAGACAATTCCGAACGCTATTAGAAGGAAAAGCGGAAAAATACGGTCGCAATTTTCGAGTAATAAGCAGGTGGGAAGCAACATCTCAAACCTGCTCTAGCTGTGGTTTTAAAGATGGTAAATTAGACCTATCAGTGCGAGAATGGGAGTGTCTCAACTGTGGTACAAAACACGACAGAGACAAGAATGCAGCAATAAATATATTAGTCGCGGGCGGGCAGCCCGAGACAAAAAACGGACGTGGAGGCAAGCGTAACCCACCCCCATCCCCTCCCGGGAGGGGAGCAAGAGGGGTGGGTGCAGCAACCTGTGAGGCGTCAACCCACCGAAGAGCTAAGGCTCGGTAGGAATCCCGGTGCCTTTAGGCCGGGGAGGATGTCAAATTCTATATCATTTCAGTTATCAGTTTCTTGGCCACTTAATCTAAAATCTAAAAACTGTTACGCAATAGTTTAATTACAGTAGTTTTCACTCATGTTGACTACAAAACTTCTGCCTTCTGCCCTCAGCATAAGTGCTTTTAAATCAAAATCTTTGTATTCTATATTAATGAAAAGCCCTATAAATGCAAGTATAAAGAGCGAGAAATGTACTGGGTTTTACGGTCAATGCCTGTCGCCGGAGTGCTGCCGACAGTTTCGGCTGTCGCCGACATAAACAGGTCGAAGCAGGAAGTCAACTTCAAATTGTCACTTTATGTGACGCTTTGTGTCAGTTTTAAGGAGCAGAATTTAATCCAATGGTAAATAAAAATCGTGGTTTTTTGATGGCGGTGGTGGTGCTAGTAATAATTGCTTTCTTGGGATTTTCTCTCTCTCCATTGTTAGGGGGATTATTAGAGGCCAATCAACAAAATAATCAACCTACTCCATCGCCAAATCAGACATCTGTAGCAGATCAAGAAGCAGATTTACTGGCACAGGTGCGGGGTTATGAGTTAGTTTTACAAAGGGAGCCAGATAATTTAACTGCACTCCAAGGACTTTTACAAGTAAAGTTAGAGTTAATTCAGTCAGGTAAGGGTAATATCGAGGAGGTAATACCCCCACTGGAAAAATTGTCTGAACTAAATCCTAGTAGTACAGATTATAATGTTTTACTAGCTCAAGCTAAAGCATATACAGGCGATCGTGAAGGTGCTGCTCAGATTTATCGTTCCCTTCTGACTAACAAACCAGGCGATTTAAAGGCTTTGCAAGGTTTGGTTAATTTGTTGTTGCAACAAGAGCGCCCTGAAGCAGCTATTGGTTTGTTGCAAGATACACTCAAAGCTGCTCCTGTTGCAAATCAAGTCCAAGCTGACAGTATTGATGTAGTCTCTGTGCAGTTGATTTTAGGGCAGGTTTATGCCGAGCAAAAACGCTACGATGAGGCGATCGCTGTTTATGATGAAGCTATTAAGGGTAATACCGAGGATTTTCGGCCTATTTTGGCTAAGGCAATTATGTTAAAAGAACAAGGTAATACTGAAGCTTCTCAAGAACTTTTTGATCGAGCAATAGAGCTAGCTCCTGCTGGATTTAAGGATCAAATAAATCGGGAAGCATCTGCTAATTCTAATTCTGAAGCACAAGCATCTCCGGAGGCCAATTCTACAGAGACCAAGACACAAGAGTGAGATAAATAATCTAGATTGGAAGTAGTTTCAAGTGAGTCAAATCTCTATACTAAAAAAAATAACTGTTGGAGAGATGACTGAATATATTTGGCTCTGATAATTTCTCAGAGTCTTTTTTTTGCGAATAAACGACTAACACTAATTAATCCTATTCCTAATACTATGCCTGGATCTATTAGTGGTTGAGAAGTTTTTTTGTGAAGATTATATTGCCAATTTCCTACCTGAGCTGTCACAAATTTTGTTTGGCTTTTGGCATTAAGAAACTTGTATTCCAAATTAGTTTTTTCTAGCCATATATTTATAAGTTGTGCAACTGCTATTGAGGAAGCAATAGCTTTTGAGTTGGGTTTAATCACATCATTAATTACAGCAGTAGGTTCTATTTTAACAGTACTTTGAGTTGTTTTAGCTGTTAAAAAAAATTCTGAAAAATGATTGGCTGCCTGTGCAGAAGTTAGATTGATCGTGCTGTAACTAAGAATAGTAGTAACAGCAACAGAGGCTATTTTTATCAAATGATTTTTCATCTCAGTGTATTCCACAATACTTTATGAATATTTTTTAGTCTGGAGACTTATTTCGACAACTTTTGTTAATTAAACAACCCAGAAACATTTCTGGATAGTGCTTTCAGGATTTTTCATCCCAACAGTAATATTACTGATATGCAATTTTTATTGTATATCAATTGTTTGAAGTTGTGTATCGATCAAATAACTGAGGTGTCATGATTTATATCATTGACAATTTTACTTTTTTATGAGTGTTTTTCCGTAATTGCCATATTTATTTTTGTAGGGTCTAAATAGATATACGGAAGTATATGGAAGTATATAGTTATTTTATTCCTTGATGTATGGTTAATTACTCAGGGGTTGTCACCCCTTAAGGTTTAAACCCTATACTTAATTATAGATAATTTATAGAGAGAATTTTGATCTAAATTTTGTCTGATGATTGAAAGATAACTTGGTTTTTGATCAAAAGTTAGTAATTTTTGTAGTTTACTTCCTGACAATTAAAGGGATATACTCTTCATGTCACAACCAATTTAAGATTGCTGTATGATTTATCATCCATTAATGCTTTGTTTGATGACTACTTGAAAATTTATGGCGCTACTTGAATAGGGAATAGGGAATAGGGAACAGGGAACAATAGACTTTCAAAGGGTTTCAGGATGGGGAAATGTCCTAATCTTAATGCGTAGTGCTATAGTATTTTTTCCTAACTCCTAATACCAATTTTATAAATGTTTGCTACAAATATTCAGGGGATTTTTGTTTGAGTAAACTCACCCCCAACCCCTCCCAGGAGGAAGAGAAGAGAAGAGAATAGAATAGAAGCGGTGCGAGCGGATTGCGTTAGACGCAAGCGGTACGACCCCCCGACGACGTTAGCATTAGCGTTTCGCTGCGCGACATGAAAAGCAAAACTCCTCTGTAAGAGGCAGCTCCTCTGCAAGAGGTAAGTCGCAAGCGGTCGGAACCAGGCGTTTTGCTCCGCAACATGTAAAGCGGAGCGGCTCTGCAAGAGCGGGTCTCCTCGCCATGGGAACGCCGACCAAGAGAGGGAACGCGCACTCCTGTGAGGGAATGCTGACCAAGAGAGGAAATGCGCACTCCTGTGAGGCAGAAGTTTTGTAGTCAACATTTTGGAAAACCCCTATATTAGTTCATAAATTATCTTATTAGTCAGAAAGACATCTCCCATAAAATATGCACGATTGCCCTTATTATTCGTAACATTCTTTTTTTGAAATGGTATAACACCTACCACCTTTTTTTCAGGATATATAGCCAATAAAATTGGTATTATATAGAATCCGGTTATATAATATATGTTGATAATTCTATAAATTACTTCAATATTGAATAGAACCACCTCCCCATCTCCCCATCTCCCCCAACCATATAATCAGTATTCAACCGGATTTGATATTATTCCTACTCAAGTATTCCTGATTTCTTATTTCAATATCAAATGAAAAACTTAAAGCAATCTCAACAATTTATCCCTCAAAAAAAAACTAGATTTCCTCTTAGTTTGCTTAATTACTTTTGAACTTTTTATAGTTATAATCTACCTCGGTAGTATCCTGGTCAGCGGTCAACCATACCCCCCATTTGACATGAACGGTAAAATGACTATTTCTTCTTTATTACAAGCATTACATCTGTTTGTAATTGGATTGATACCTTTAATATTACTATTTCAAGAATGGCATTCTCAAATATATCCTTCTCGCTGGTTTAAATTAACCTTTGCAACGCTCTTAATTTACGGCGCTATTGATGAAGTATGGAAAATTCATCTACAACTAAAAAACTGGATTCCTTGGTTAGGTGAACGGGGTTGGCTTCAAATATATATAGTTCTTTTTATTATGCCTTTGATTATCTTCTACTCTGAGTTGCGATTTCTCTGGTGTTCTTACCGTAAAGAAACTTTTTTAGCACTACTAGGAATGTTTATTTTTGGGATTGGAGGATTTGGGGCTGAGGTTTTTAAAGATATTGCCCAACCTCTGCTTAGTTTATTCTTTACACAAGATTTTTTGATAACTTTTATTGAAAAATTCCGCATTGCCTTTGAAGAATTTTTTGAACTTATTGGAGAAAATTTAATTGTCTATGGATTTTTGTTATTTTTGAGTAAACGAGTAGATGAAAATAAACAAATGCTTAGTCAAAAAGTCGCAAATACTCAACCTTAATACAAACATCCATTGCCAAATTTAAGCCCACATCTAATGCTTTATTTGCTGACTGCCAATCTCTCACTCCTAGCTGAGTCCAAATAGTTTTAGCATGGATAGCGATCGCTGCTTCTACGATTTCTGGTAAATATTCAGAACGACGGAAAACATTAACAATATCCACAGTTTCAGGAATATCTTGTAAAGTAGCATAAGTAGGTTGACCATCAATTTCTTTAACTGTTGGATTAACGGGATAAACCTTGTAACCTACCTCTCGTAAAAACTGAGCAATTTGATAACTAGTACGCTCTGGTTTTTCCGAATGACCCACCACAGCAATTATTTGAGAATTTTTCAATATATCTCGCTTTAAACGATCATTTGTATTCAAATTTACCATGATTTTTCCAATAAAAAGATAACTATCAGTAGAACTATGTTAAAATATTAATATAACTTGATGAACGTATTCTGAACCAGGTTATATTTTGATGTATTTTTATTATAAAAAATCTGATTTTATCAGTCAATGAACCAACCTATTAATCTCTTCGAGTATGAGTCTTTAGCACCAAAACATTTATCTCAAATGGCACTAGATTATTATGCTAGTGGTGCATGGGATGAAATTACTTTGCGAGATAACCGTACTGCTTATGAAAAATATAAACTTCGACCTCGAATGTTAGTAGATGTTAGCCAGCGAAATTTAACTACAAAAATTTTGGGGCAACATATTAAAATGCCGATTTTAATTGCTCCTATGGCTTTTCAATGTTTGGCTCATCCAGAAGGAGAATTAGCAACAGCAAAGGTGGCAGCAGAATTAGGTATAACAATGGTATTAAGTACCATGTCAACTAAAAGTTTAGAAAATGTGGCATTAGCAACAAATGTACCAAAAAGTTTGTGGTTTCAACTTTATGTACATCGCGATCGCTCCCTGACTCGCGCTTTAGTGGAAAGAGCAGAATTAGCAGGTTATCAAGCATTATGTTTGACAGTTGATGCGCCTATTTTAGGTGTCAGGGAACGAGACCGAAAAAATCAATTTACTCTACCATCTGGTCTAGAATTAGCTAATTTAACATCAATGGCAAATTTAGAGATTCCTGACACAGAAGAGGAGTCTGGTTTATTTGCTTATTTTGCTAATCAACTCGATGCGGCGCTTACTTGGCAAGATATCGAATGGTTGCAGTCATTAACGTCATTACCTGTAGTAGTCAAAGGAATTTTACGGGGAGATGATGCCATTCGAGCAGTTGAACATGGGGCAAAAGGAATTATTGTTTCTAATCATGGTGGTAGACAGTTAGATGGAGCGATCGCTACTATTGATGCTCTCCCAGAAGTAGTTGCAGCAGTAGGAAATCAAGTTGATGTGTTAATGGATGGAGGTATCCGCAGAGGTACAGATATCCTCAAAGCTTTAGCATTAGGAGCAAAAGCAGTTTTAATTGGGCGTCCGATTTTGTGGGCGCTAGCGGTGGACGGAGAAACTGGGGTGCGTCATTTGTTGGAACTATTGCGTGATGAATTAGATGTGGCCATGGCATTGAGTGGGTGTGCTAATATAGAAAATATAGATGCTAGTTTGGTACGTCAATTCAGCTAGTAAAATTGAAAATTTATATCGAGTTTTATATTTATATAGGGACAAAAAAAATGAACAAATCTAAAATAGTTAACAATCCCAAAGTACATGAAATAGATGAAACTAAAAATACAGGTATGGCTTACCTTTTATGGTGTTCTGGTTTCTTAGGTATTTGCGGATTACATAGATTTTATTCGGGGAAATATGTAACAGGCGGTATCTGGTTAGCTACCGCAGGTTTATTAGGAATAGGTCAATTTTTGGATTTATTTTTTATTCCTGGAATGGTAGAACAGAAAAATCTGAAAATGCTGAAGAAACGATTAGATTCTGGGGATATTTATAATTATTTTCCCCAGGAACAAATAGAGAGAATTTTAGAAAAAAATCCTCCCAAGTCAGACACACAAATTATTCTTGAATTGGCAAAGAAAAATCCAGAAGGAATTTCTATAGCAGATTGTATTATTGCCACAAATAAAACAGTACCAGAAATGAAAGAACTGTTGAAAAATTTATATAAAGAGGGACTAGTTGAAATTGAAAATCACCCCGAAACAGGGGCAGTTATTTATAAAGTTTTTTAGTAAGCATTCAGCCGTTAGCCATCAGGTATGAGTTATTAAATAATTTTTAGGGAACAGGGAATAGGGAATAGAGATTAGTATTAAACTCTACCTCAATATATTCAAAAGTGCTTTCAATAATGAATAATTAACAATTAATAATTAATAATTACCTCTTCTTAAAACTGATAGGATTGGTTAAAAGGAAATTTTTTTCTTCTCTTGGTCGATTGGATATGGCGTTTAGCGTTCCGCACAACTTCGTTAACGCTGCGCGACATGAAAAGCGGAGCGGCTCTGCAAGAGCGGGAGACCTCGCCATCCCATCCTAGGTCATGCTCCGCAAACAACCGCTTTTTTCTCCTTGAAAGGAGAGGCTTTAAACCTTAATTTTCGGTAAAATTACTCCTACTACTATAGCAAGGTTATAGTAATACCAATTCACTTTAAAGATGTCACAAATAGTTTCAAACTTTAAATGTCAAATAATTGCCTTAAACCTTTCTCTTGTCAAAGTTTTTAGCCTATCCAATCTAACTTCTGAATTCTGTGAAATGGTATAACTAAACAGCGTTCAGCGGTATAAAAAAGGAAATTTTGGATTTTCTTGCCTCCTACTGAATTAGGAGGTACTGTTAACAAAGTTTCTCCGACAGGAGGCTAACTGAAATGGCCTTGACCTAGAAAGTGTATATTAATTATTTATGAAACAACTAAAAGCTGACCGCCAGCTAGCTAAATGCTTGCAAAAAGATCAGGAATAATCAGATTATAAAACATAGGCTTTTTGGTTAACGAATGAAGATTTTTAAACGGTGTAAAAATGGTAAGTATGAATGAAACACAAACAAATACACTGGCAATTGCTCAAGCAGCTTTTGAGAAATTGACTCACGGTTTAGCAACTGGAGAATGGGAACAATTTTTAGATATGCTTACTGACGACTTTACCTTTTGGTTTCCTGTAGGCAAATTTCACGGTTTAAACGAGGGAAAAGACCGTGCCAGAGAATTTTTTAAGTATGTTTCTGAAGCCTATAGTGAAGGACTCTCAATTACTTCTTTAGACCGCATTACTAGCAATGAAACAACAGTGGTCTTTGAATTTCGAGATGAAGGTCCTATGTGGGGAAAACCTTATAAAAATCGAGTAGCAATTTCTTTTGATGTCCGAGGTGACAAAATTTGTGCCTACCGAGAATATTTAGGTAGTGATGGTAAGTCGAATTAATTAATTGGAGATGTCTATTAGTATCTCCAATAATAAAAAATAAAATCAATTATCCCACATAAATCATCAATTATTTCTCCCTACTCCTTGCTCCGTGCTACCTACTCCCTCTTTTGTGGAGAAGCAAAAAATAGGCTCAAATATAGACTGGCATAGGCTTTGACGTCAAAAAGGTATAAATCTTTAATCACTAAGGGTTCTAGCCATTTTTAGGTCATCGACCTAATTCCGTTGTCTAGACTAACTTTAACCGATTTTTTCTCCCAGAACAGGATTTATAAATGTCCTAACCTTAATGCGTAACGCTATATACCACTTTGAAAAAAGAATACTACAAAAAGCTGCATCTCCGATAGAGATGCTTAAAAAGAGCAACTTTATCAGTCATATAAAATCCGGATAATTACTATAGCCTACGTCATTGCGACTGGAACGGAGTGGAAGGAAGCAATCTCAGGGATGCGCGGAGATTGCTTCCTTCCGTGGCAATGACGACTGTTCAACCGGATTCTATATCAGAGATTACTTTTAACCCATATTCCGCACGTCAAGTTGTAATATTAAAAGTATAGCGCTCCGCGCTAGGGAATAGGGAATAGGGAATAGGGAATAGTAAACTGTCAAAGGATTTCAGGATTTAGAGATGTCCTAACCTTTGCTTCGACTGCTATAGTATAAAAAATAGTAGCGCGGGTTCGTATTTATACTCTATAAATCCTATTCATTGACCTTTCTCAGGAGTCAGATTCTCAGGAAAATATTAAGCATAAATACTCAATTACTTACTCCTATTGACCACTTTAATTGCCTCCTGTCTCCTGTCTCCTGTCTCCTGTCTCCGTTTTTCATGCTACATTTTGTCGTGCGGAATGTAGGTTTTAACTTTTTCCTTTTGACTTTTGACTTGCGTGTAGCGCCATACTATTACTTTGATTTAATTCCAGTTTGCAAAACTTCCAATACTTGCTGCATATTTCCTGCCAACATAGCAGACACATCTAACCACAACCCTGGAAATACTATAGAATAAATTACTCCCCGTTCATTCGGTACCAAGGAAATATAATCCCCATCCTCTAGACTAAACCAATCAATTTTTTGCTCAAACACCTGCCACACAATATATTCCCGTACTCCACTGCGCTGATAAGCAAGTTTTTTATCCCCTAAATCTATAGTTGCACTACTAGCAGCAATTTCCACAACCAGTTCCGGTGCCCCTTCTATATACCCATCATCGCTAAGTCTAGAGTTTCCACCACTTTCCGGGTTAATTAGCAAGACACCATCCGGTTGTGGTTCATTATCAATATCCAAGCGAACTGTTGGTTCAATTCCCATTTGCACTTCAGGTGTAGCAACTTTGTATGTCCATAACCAACCAATAATATTACCGTGAGGTTCAGCGTGGGGTTGGAAACGTAACGGGGATGCCATATAAACGACTCCTTGAATTAATTCAGCTTTTTTAAGTTCTGGCATCCCTTGATAACGACGCTCGAATTCTAGTCTGGTTAGGCGATCGCCATTTTCTAGTGGAGGCAATTGATAATTTAAGGTTTTATTAGGTATTGAAGATGTCATAGTAATAGTCTTACAGTAGCTTTCAGGTCAATGAACCACATTAAAAAAATTATAAGCCTGTAGGGACGTTGCATGCAATGTCCCTACTTTGTGGTCTATTCATTCGTCTCCAGGAGCATTTGCACTTTTAATATCCCATCAGAATCTATATGAACTTTTAATTAGGGCTTGCTGATTAAATATCAAAGCACTGACAGATATTGCTTTGAGCCTTTTTTGGTCGAAAAAAGTGCGCCTGTTTCGGTCCAAAAAGCTCATGCATGCTAGTATTTTGGGATGATTATGGCAGAAAAATCTTGGGACAATTTTTACGACTACCTCCTCTATAATCTCCATTTCTCCAGTCTCGTGTCTCCAGTCTCGTGTCTCCTACCCCTACCACTCATACTTTCCATAAGCAAACCCTAATTAAACAGGACTTACGCAGAACCGCCATATCTAGTAAGGGCGATTCGCGAATCGCCCCTACATATGGCGTATAATTGCATATTTTGCGTAAGTCCTATTAAATACTCTGCACAATTAACCTCCTATTCTTTGGTCTGAAAACTATAGATTTTTTCTGGCAAGCGATCGAGTTCAATTACAGGAATATTTTCTGCTTTGAGTTTAGCTTTTACTTCCTCATTTTCATGTTCCAATTTAATTCGACCTTGTAACTGAGGAATTAAAGTTGACCACTGCACTTGACTCAACTCTCCAACTAAAACAATTTCTGGTCCCTCATCTACTTCTAATTCTGACTCCATTAACAAATTCATCGCCACGCTAGATAAAATTAAATCTGCATCCTCAGCAGAAATATTGCTGTTATCTATTAATAGAGCCATCTTACCTCTATCTGGATGAGTCACCAGACTTTTGATTACCTCTTGTAATTCTAATCCCAGCGTTTCTTCCGGTTGCGACCAATCTGGGAATATAATTAAATTTATTTCTGTTAGGGAAAAAGGTAATCCCTCAGTTACAAAGTATTCTGTAATTTCCCCTCTAGTTTTGGTGTTTTGCTTGTCGCTGACTATCTCTAGAAAACGCAAAGCGGTAGGAACTGGTGAATAATTTTCAATTGCCCACTTTCTGCCTGCAATGGATATCCTTTCTAAAATTTCTGGTTCCTCCACAAGGCGATCGACCGTTGCCTGAATATTATCTAAATCGATACCAATATAGTGTTTCCAATTTTCTGGCATTACTGGTAAATTAACACCATACTTATCAAAATCAATATGAAAAGTCACACATCCAGCAGCTAAAGACTCCCAAAATCTCCAACTATCCCACCATTCAGCATGAAAGTTTTGACTATCGTTATCTGGAACAATGCAACCTCCAAAAGCAGCACAAGCAAGAGATTTAGTTAGTCTTTGATAATATTCAGGATGATGACGTTGACCAGTTTGCTGCCAGAGAAAATAATCATAATTATCTTCTGGTGGTTTATCAAAATTTTCACGAGAAAAGTCAAGTTTGAGAATATTTTTTATTACAGGGTAAAAACGTTCGTCAGCAATTTTTCTTAGAGGAAAATTTACAGTGTATTCTATCCATTTATCATCTTTTATATAATCTGTTCTTTGTATTCCTGGAATCTGCACCGAAGCATCTATACCAAATAATAATAATGTGTCATGTTTTACTCTATAATTAATTAGTAAATTAGGTGTTCGTTGCTCAAATTTGCTAACTTGTTGAGTCGATTTTAAAATTCGATTAGAGATACCAAAAAACCAAGGGTGTAAATTATTCGGATGTTGAACAAAATTATTACAACCCGTTCTTAAAACAAGATCAAAATTTCTCATCAAAGTAGGATTTAGGTCATATAATAGGAGACTATGACCATCTGTATCGTCTAAATAAACAGTTATATATTTTCTTTTCTGATCGAACAAACCTTCAGGTATCTTTTGATGATTTTCAAACCAGTGATTGCTTAAAACTACAACTGAACAATCCCAATGATTGACACTAGAGTCATAATTAAAAAGATATGATTCTGAATCTAATCCGGTTTTCCAATAATTGAAATTAGCATAAAATGGAATTCTTAAAACTTTTAACCCATCAGCGATATTAATCATTAAATGCTCATAAGCTTGTTCATGGCATAGATAAAAATAAACTGAACCAGAAAAACTGGTTTGACTATGGAATTTTTCAGTAGCTATACTGGTTGTCATAATCAATTTTTATTTTGATTTTTAGTTGTCTAGTTGAATAATGCAATTTTCTCAGCTTTAGCTTGAGCGATCGCTTCCTGATTCTCATTATCCAATTTAATCCTACCTTGCAACTGAGGAATTAAAGCTGACCATTGTATTTGACTCAACTCCCCAACTAAAACAATTTCTGGTCCCTCATCTACTTCTAATTCTGACTCCATTAACAAATTCATCGCCACACTAGATAAAATTAAATCTGCATCTTCAGCAGAAATATTGCTGTTATCTATTAATAAAGTCATCTTAGCTCTATCTGGATGAGTCACTAGACTTTTAATTACCTCTTGTAATTCTAATCCCACCTTTTCTTCTGATTGCAACCAATCTGGGAAAATTATCAGATTAAATTTTCTTAATTTTAAATTTGAATATAACTCATCTTCTTTAACTACTGGATGATTTAAAAAATACTTACTATCAAGATAACCTTTGATTCTTTCCATCGCTGGTAAAGCACCAACTTTCTCCTTAGCTAAATCAGGGAGTTGAGATAAAACCTCTGCTATGTTGTTGGCAAAATTGTACTTGGGATTATCACCATACTTCCAGGTTAACCACTCTAAAGTTTCCATTGCTACGTCATAAAAACTTAGTATATCCGCAATACAAGCTAATTTCAACAACTTCTCTGGAGTGTTATTACATGACTCTCGATCGGATGATTGCTGAATCAAATCCCGAAAATAAAAAGCATCTGTCCATATTAATTGACCGGGATGCTGTTTAGAGACTATAGAACCTCTACGACGAGAATCTCGATACAAAGTTTCAAAATCTAAAAAGGTAAAGCCACTTTTCCTCAAATATAAGTCAATATCAGCAAATAAAGGCTGATTTTCATACATAGCTGTAAACTCTACTTCTACTTTTAGGAAGAGAATGCTTTTTAAAATATCCTTAGCACCTTCTAAAACTTTTAGTTCTCCACCTTGGGTGTCAATTTGTATAAAATCAATTTCATTGATTCCCTCAGAATGGCAAAAATCATCTAAAGTAGTTGTTTGGATCTTTTCTTTAGATACTAACTCTATTATTCTGGGGTTGTCTGTAAAGCGATCGATATACGACTCACTAGGAGGATACAAAGAACTACAGTAAGGAGATTTAGTAATATATAAAGTTTGAGTTCCCACGGAATCCCAAAGAGCTAAAGGTATGTGTTTTTCTTGGTAACTAATTTGTTGTTTTTGCAGCTTGGCGTTCATCTGCTCACAGCTTTCCCGATCGGCATCAAAACCGTATATCGTCAGATTAGGAGACATTAAACCCCAATCGATACCTTCATACTCTTGGCCTTCATAATTTCTAGAACCCACAATAGCTATGGTTAAATGAATATCATCTATTTTGCCATTTTTCTTTAAGTTATCAACAAATATTGGCATCCTTAAAATTTCCTCTTTTGTTTAGTTTTTTTAAGTTTAACTATTAGATAATACCACTTTGAAAAAAGAATGCTATAAAAAGGTAGATATTGAGCGTATATGCTTAAAGATAGCAGATCTAATTTGTTTTAGATAGTTATCTCTATCGTTTTTCCTTTTTTTGTAATGTTTATCCATTCTTACTTCTTGCTTCTTCTTTCTTTCTTACTTCTACCATTTGTAGCAAACATTTATAAAATTGGTATAAGTCACTGATACTTAGAGCAGTAATATGAGTTGCTTTTAAAGAAGCGCTTGCATCTTTATATTCCAACTTAATCCGACTTTGTAATTTAGGTATTAAAGCAGATTTAATTCATGACAAGCTCTAAATATTCCTGAAATACCTTTTGAAATAAATATCCCATTTGACTAGAGTAATAGCGACTATCCAAAAACTGCGGATTAGCCTGCATTTTTGTCTCTATTCTGTCGCGATAAACTGCTCGTAAATCAGAATTATTTCCCAAGTTAACTGCTAATTGAATATAAGTATCTTCACTATCTGCAATTAATTCTGGCATCTCAAGATACCGCAACAAAGAAGCACCTCTGCGAGAGCGAGCAGATTCTTTTTGCATAACAACAGTAGGTAAACAAATCTGTAATGGATCGATTAATGAAGTCATCCCAGAAAATGGATAAGCATCTAAATAAATATTTGCCAGTTTCAAACATTCTTTAATATCAGCACGATTTGGTAAAGCATTGAGCAAACATAGTCGCTTTTCACTGACACCATACTTACTTAAAGTAGCAAAAAATCGCTCTTTAAAAGCTTCAATTGGATAAGTTGGCGCCCAATTAGGATTAAACGGATATAGCAGAAGCATAGAGTTAGGAACTTGAGCAATTATTTTTACCCAAGTTGCTTCTACTTCTGGGATAATTTTATAAAAATTAGCACCTGATATATAAACTACTGTATTCTCATCAATATTTAGTTCTTTCCTGCTAATAGTTGTTGTTACTGATAGTTCCTTTTCTATAGCAAAATCAAAACATTGATCTGGTCCGTCTAAAGTTACTAATTTTTCTGTGTAATGTTCTTTAGCATTAGTTTCTGAGTCAGTAAGTTTGCTGGAGATATAGCGATCGATATGACGCATTCCCGTAGTGACAGGAGAATTCATTCCCACAATTTGTATTCGTGCCAAACGATGGAATGCGAGTAAAGTTATGGCATTAGTTTGGGAAGTAATATTAGTAGAAATAAACAGAATATCTAAGTCATCCTTACGAATAGCTTTTACTTGAAGTTCGAGGTCTTCTGGTAATTCAATTGCTGCATCAGCATGGTCATAACAATATCTTTCCAGAGGATGACCACTTGCTTGTAAATAATAGAGAATAATTTCAAATTCTTCTCTGTTTAAGTGTTTATATACAGGCAAAGTAGCAAAAGTTTCTGGATGAGGTTCAAAATTATTAGCAATAATTCCCAGACGAATCTTCTGGCGATCGCCTCCTCTTTCTGGAAAATCATAATCTACCTGATACCCTTCAATTTTTAAGGCAAATTCGATAATTTCTGCACGTTTTTGATAAATTTCTTTTAAATTTTCTTGACTGAAATACAGAAATAATTTTGCTTTGAGAGTAAACCATTTAGCTATTTGATGAGCAGTCTGATTATTTGGGTTTTGGAAAATAAAGGAATGAATATCGTTGACTACTTTTTGCGTCTGTTCGTAGTAACTTTCTACATCTCCTATTTGTCTAAAAAAACCTACAGGTTGACCGTTTTCAGTCGTTCCTTTTTCTAAAATTTCTAACTCACTTAAAATCTTTTATGCTTGCTCTTTCTCTGTTAATGATTCAGATTTAATTTTGTTAATAGGTTGTTTCTCAAAGTTATCCTGCTTGGGAATAATTTGTTTTGATGACAAATCAATCCCATCCAACTTTTCTTTTAAGCTATCCACCGCTATCGATGGAATGCTATCTGCTTTGACTTGAGCTTTTGCTTCTTCATTCTCATGTTCCAATTTTATTCGACCTTGCAGTTGAGGAATTAAAGCTGACCATTGTATTTGACTCAACTCCCCAAGCAAAATAATTTCCGGTCCCTCATCTACCTCTAATTCTGACTCCATTAACAAATTCATCGCCACACTAGATAAAATTAAATCTGCATCCTCAGCAGAAATATTACTGTTATCTATTAATAGAGTCATCTTAGCTTTCTCTGGATGACTCACCAGATTTTTAATTACTGCTTGTAATTCCAATCCCACCGTTTCTTCCGGTTGCGACCAATCTGGGAAAATAATCAAATTAATTTCGCTTAGTTTAAAAAGTTCCCATCCACCAGTTTCTAGACTAATAGCTCGCAACCTCTCTATACCTTGAATCTCATAAACAGCCAGATTTTCATCGACAACAGTTATTGCCTCCTCATTCTCATGTTCCAATTTAATCCTACCTTGTAACTGAGGAATTAAAGCTGACCGCTGTATTTGACTCAACTCCCCAACCAAAACAATTTCTGGTCCCTTATCTACTTCTAATTCTGACTCCATTAACAAATTCATCGCCACGCTAGACAAAATTAAATCTGCATCTTCAGCAGAAATATTGCTGTTATCTATTAATAGAGTCATTTTACTTCTATCTGGATGAGTCACCAGACTTTTAATTACCTCTTGTAATTCTAATCCCACTGTTTCTTCCGGTTGCGACCAGTCAGGGAAAATAATTAAATTGATTTCCCTGAGATTTAAACGCTGTAAAGTTGCTTTCATTAAAGCAGCACTCATAATATCAGCCATTTTTTCCCAAGAAAATTCCTTCACTTGTTCTAAACCAGCAACAATTAGAGAATTACGAACTTTTGGCTTTTGCACTTCACACAGCGCGTCCGTTAAACCATCAACATCATTAGCATCAACATATATAGCAGCTTCCCCTGCAACTTCAGGAATAGAAGAATTAGCACAAGTAATCACCGGACAACCACAAGCTAATGCTTCAGCAACTGGCATTCCAAAACCTTCATATAAAGAAGGATAAACTAAAGCTACCGCACCAGAATAAGCAATTTTCAATTCCTCATCGCTGAGTATCAGTGAATGTAGGACACTACCAGCAGCATATTCCCTATATTCGTTAGCAAAGTTTAAACCACTACCAGTCCAGACTATTTCAAAACCTTGTTTACTGTAGAGTTGAGCAAAAGCTTGGAAAAATAAAATTGCATTTTTATAGTTACTACCAGCACCCACCAAAAGAAAATATGGTTTACTAATACCGTACTTATGTTTAAACCCATTTATTTCTGTTGTTGTAGCTGGAGTAAAAGTAGGAGCAACACCGCAATGAGCTACACTAACTTCATCTGCTTGAATATCTGGGAAAAACTTAACTAAATCCCTGGCAGTGTTTTCTGATATGGAGATGTAAGAAAAAGCCTGGGAAATAGCATGATGTTTTTCCCTCCACATGGCTTGGTTTAAATCAGTCTCCAATGCTTCAGGAATCATATCATAAGCCATAAATACCGAGGGTGTAGATATGGGAGTTGTGTAGTAAGTGGAGATAAATAAATCTGCCCCCTCTTCGTCGCAGACTTGCTGGAGTATTTGCTTGTCAGCGTCAGTGTTGTTGTAGTTATAAGCTGGAATTTGACGATACCGGATGCCAGGAATTTTAGGGGAAGTGTTGACGCGATCGAGTACAATTATATGTTGGGCAAATTCTGTTTTAGCCCATTCTCCTAATACAGAGCGCCAGACGCGAGCAATACCCGTACTAGAAAGTTGGAAAAATATACCGTCAATCAGAATAGTAGGCGATCGCTTTTCCATCTTTACTGGTTGTTGTAAATATTCTGGTTGCAAAAATTTCCAATTATCTCCAGTTATATCTTTTTGCGCCAGTGGAACTATGCCTAATGATTCAGCGCGATCGACCATCGTGTTATCTCCTACCCAGGCAAAATATTCGCGCAGGTAAACTGGGAACTTAGTTTGTGACTGCAAAGTTTGCCATTGACTTACTGCATTCCGATAACCGTAGTATTGCTGTTTAAAGCTTAATTGCTCTGGAGTAACGTAGGCAAAGTGTTGGAAAATTAAACCTTCTTTTTCTGTTTCTGCATGGGTAAAAGGATTGATTTGTGCTACGTTAACCCATTTTCCTGTGGGCAAAGGTGTTCCTAAAACAGGGGGTTCATGGGCTATCCATAAGCATCCTGGTTTAAATCTCCAAGTTCTTAACCAGTCTTGTTTAGGATTGTGTGCATAACAATTACGGGTACTAATAATTAGATTTTCTCCCACAAAATACCAACACCAATAAAACGCCGCAGTTTTTTCAGGATTTTCTATAAATGCTTTTTGAGCATTGCAAATTTGCTCAACAGTCCAGATTTCATCAACGTCTATTTGCCACAATAAACACTCTTCACGGATATTTGTAATTAAGGGTTCATTAACCATTTCCCGTTTGCCATCCCAAAATTCTCCTTCTGGTTTCCGATAAATTGTAATGTTATCGGGGTAAGCTTTAGCTAACTCATCCAGATATTCGGAAGTTCTATCGTTACTTCTACCTTTGTTGTGCATCTCATCAGTAATAACTCCTCCAGCAGATAAGCTCCAAGCTGTATCATGTTTTAACTGAGCTACGCCCTCAATAATGTGCCAATGCCAAGTAAAAGGCAGTTGTTTGAAAACCTCAATGTGGTATCGAATAAATGGTTCACCATTAAGGACTATTGTAAAAAAATGTATTGGTAATTCATCATTACTTTGCTTAAATTTATCGGAGTTAATTTCATTATAACTTTCGTTTCTTTGGAAAATTGCATATCCATTTCTGACTAGCTTATTTTTAGCTACTAAATCATAACTGTCGTCTTTAGTTAATAATTGATAATTATGGTAATTTTTAAAGGTATTAATGTCATCTAACATAATAATTTTAGCACCATATACTTTTCCTAGTTCAGCAGTTCCCGTAAATTCTGAACCATCTATGAGTACGACATCAAACAATTCTATTTGGTTTTCTTTTTTAACAATTTCAATACCATTTTGTGTCACTCCCGATGTCAAAATATATTCTATATCTTGATTTAACCAACCAATAATCGTTTTTGCAGAATAATTATTCAGATTAGTTGGAATTTGTTTATAAAACCTTAGTACCTGGTTCTCTGTTGGGAAATCTTTAATCCTAACTGAGGATAAGTTGTAACATTTAACAAATGATTCCTGGGAATAGGTTTGTTCCAATTCTACATATCTTGGTTGGGAAATTTCTAAACAAAATAGAGTAGGTTGATGAGGATTTTCTCTAATTCCCTTAACAAAAGCTTCTGTACTTCCTCCACCTGATGATGAACCAATTTCTAATATAGTTTTTATAGTAGCTTTACTTACTATTTCTTGAATAGTCATGTAAAACTCATCATCTTTAATTTCCGCTGGTATAATTTGGTTAAGTTGAGAATTTTGTTTATAGGATTTAACCAGTGACTCAAGTAAATTATTCGTTTTTTTGGTCAAACTAATTTCCTGCTCCCAATCTTGAAATTGTAGTTCTCTAGGATTAGGCAAATAGAAGTGAATACCACCATTTGTTGGTTCTGATTTCATGTATTTACGAACTTTATTCTGTCGTTCTTGTTCGTCATTAATAAACAAATCTAAATGATAAATGCTCAAATCTTCACAAATACCTGACGAATTTAAACCAGTTAGTACTTCGTGAATATAGCCACTGTATGATAAATTTTTGTTAAACTTGAACACACGCCTTTGACCATCTGGGAAATGCGGTGTACTTGAAATGTATTGTTTAATATTAAAAGGACTAATCCACTTTCTGGGTATCCAGAAATTATCTACATTTAAAGACTCTTTGCTCTGGCAAAGTTGCCTTAAAAAATTACAAGTTTTTACATCTATAAATTCATCTGAATCAAGAACAAAAACCCAGTCAGTTTTTACCTCTTTCAAATATACATTTCTCTGTTGAGAATGGTTCCCTGACCAAGGAGAGTGAATTATTTTGGCTCCATAAGATGCAGCTATCTCGCAGGTCTTGTCATGGCTACCACCATCAACAATAATTAACTCATCATAAACTCCATTGAGGGATTCTAGTGCAATTGCGAGAGTTTTTTCTGCATTTTGCACCATCATACATACGGAAAGAGTAGATATAACTGTCTTTTGGACTTGTTCTGTTACCAGTTTTATATCATCCCAAAATATTTCTTTACCTTCCCTAGTATTTTTTTCTAATACAACCAATAACCCATTATTTTGAAATTTTTTCCGACCTGGATATAATATTTCTAAATTCCCTTTAGTCTTCTCATCAATAGAATTTTCAAATATTAACTCTACTTGCTTACTTGAAAATTTACTTGCTTTAATAAATTCTAGATAATCTTCTGTAAAATACCTATTAATATGAGGTGAATTATAAACATAATCAACCATCAATTCTGCTGTTTCTTTGTCAGTATATTTGTATAGGTAATGGCATAGTTCATCGGGCTTCATCAACAAGTGTCCCCAAGGTGGAATAGGCGAATTGCCAAAGTCAAAAACTTTGCCTGCTCGATCGCTTATTTTTGGTAAATGATGCCCATCGTACGCTGACCAGATAGGCGAAAACATAGAGAATAGTTTTCCTCCTGGTTTTAAAGCCAGAAACATTTTATCTAAAGCAGCAGGTAATTTATGAATATGCTCGAAAGTTGCAATTGAAAAAATTAGATCGTACTTCCCGTAATATTCTTGGGGAAGATTTTCTATGTTTTCTAAGAAGAAATTATATTTTTCTAGTTTTCTATTATCAAAACCTAGATTAGAAGTATCTTTAATATTAGGAATAATTGTTCCTGTATGAGATAACCCTCCTGCTTCCTTAAGAGACTCTTCATAATCTGGAGTTTCTATTGCCGACCAAGACTTAACATGAAGATAATTAAAAACAAATTCTGATGGTAAACTCCCACCTACTTCTAAAACATCTTTACCTTCAAAACCTACTAAATCTTGACATATACGAGCAAAAGAAACGTGATAACTAAGATTAAACTTAGCTTGACATTCGGCAATGTTAGATTCTGTTAACATACAATTATTTTTAGGTCTAGGGCTAGTTACTTGCAAACAGGAAAGTCCTAAGCAAGACTCTTTCTCACTAGGTAATCTTCCCCTATCTAAAACTTTACTATCTTTAAAAAAGACTGACCTACAATTTTTGTCAGAGATTACTCCCTTCAACCTCCAACTTCACCTGTTCCAACACCACTTTATAATCCTCCCTCTCAGGATACAACCCCACCAACTTTTTCAGAGGAGCGATCGCCCCGTTCATCAGCTAATTTTTTTTCATGTAATAAAGAATATATTAACTACATTAATTTATTAAATCCAGCTTGCTGAAAATGCCGATCAGATGTAAAAGCTTCAGTAATACCTTCAAGCCTCATCACAACAAAACTAATACAATCAGTTAATCCCCAATCTTTATCAGAATACTGATGGTAAATTTCCCAACCCTCCTCTAATAAACTTTGTTCTAAAGGGATAATTTTAATAATATCTGGAACTTGTTTAATTCCATGAATATAAGCATAAGTTTTTTGACGTAGATTAGTTTTGCATAAAGCATCAGCTACTTCTAACAAAATAAATTCTGTTGTTACTAAAATAACTTGCTGTTGGTTCAGTCTAACCAGAATTTGTTTAGCTTTAGCTGCTAAATTATCACTACTATTAATCAAGGCTATCCAAGCTGATGTATCCACAAAAACTTTCTGGGAATTAATCATCATGCTTTGGTGTACCATACAAATAATAATCGTGTTGGTCTGCTAGATCGGTTATTCCTGTTTCCATCTGACAACTTTCTATAACAGAGAATAATCTATCCCACTCAGCTTGATTTTTTTCTTCTGACAAACCTACTGTTTTAGAACTCGTCGCTACATCTAGGAAAGTAATAATAACTGGATGATCTTCTGGATAAGAAACAGGTTCACTAGGATGAACCATGCCATCTTTAAAAATACCTTTTATTGACTGCATCATAACAACACCTAACAATAAATATTAATTATTCCATAATCAATAGCTTTTTCTGAACATGATACAAAATATAACGAATTAGATTGGTCTTTTTCAGAAATAATGAAATTATCCTAAAAATAACTGACTAAATCTCAGAAAATTGATACTATTGACTATTTTCTCCAACCTCCAACCTCACCTGCTCCAACACCACTCTATAATCCTCTCTCTCTGGATAGAAATTCACTAATTTTTCCAGAGGAGCGATCGCCCCTTCCCTATCCCCCATCTCCAACCTAACTTTAACCAACCCCTCTAAAGCAGTCACATTTTCAGGTTCCCTATCCAACACACTTTCATATCCCCGCGCTCTTTTCTGCAACTGCTCCTCTACTGATATAACTGCTGCCGTCTCTACCTGTGGAGACTCCTGAAAAGCACTTTTAAACATATTTGCTATCCCAAACAAAGCAGTACCCCCAAAGGATACACACCCAACTAGGGACATTATCTTTCTCAATGTCTTACTGCGCTGCTGACGAGCTTCCATATATTCTTTCTCTGTTCCTTGCATTGGCACTCTACTCCCAATACCGACCTTCTCCAGTCTTCCCAATTTGAGCCAAAAAGCGATCGCTCATCCTACCATTTCCATCCGTTGCCCTAGAAAAGCCCTTTCAGATATATTTGAAGCAAATATTTACTAATCTGAGTAATTTTTGGTTTTCAATTTTCATCTTTTTACTAAAATATTTTTGATTTTATCTGTACAAGTAATTTTTTTATGCTATGATTAAGTATTTTGAATAATCTTATCAAGATTAATACCTAGCGATCGCAACCTTTCTGCAAATTTTTGGGCCTTTACCTCTGCTTCATTAGCAAGTTGTTTTGTTTGTTTTTTGTTTAATAAACTTACTCTGTTTTCTAAAGGAGGAATTATTAGAGTTAGTTTATTTAAACTATGAGTTATTTCACTTATCAGTTATCAGTCATAGAGCGATCGCTTGGAGTATTATTTTCGCTAAATCGTAAATTATTCTTATGTTTATTTCTCTCCGACTCCCTCACTCCCCTACTCCCCCACTTCCCTATTACTAATCTCTGAACTACTGCTCTCTTTCAACAAACTTTCAATATTTTTTGCCATCCGAGTTTGCTGCTCTAACTGCTTTGTTGAAGAGAATAAATCGCCTAATCCATTAATAATTTGTTTGAGACTTCTCCTAAATCTTTCATCCCCTGTTATATCATCTAAATCTGATGTCATTTTCTGCACATTTTCAAATGTTGCTCTGGCTGAATCTAATGTTTGTTGCAACATAATTATATTGGTCGGACTATTTAGATCGCTAGAAATATCCCGTAAATTTGCAGAAGTTTCTACTGCATTTGTCGATAATATTTCTAAATTACTAATAAATTCTCCTTTTTCTACTTCACTAATAATCGGACTTAAATTTTCCATTAGCACTGCTAATTCTTCAGTTGTTTTCTCAATATTATCTAAAGTGGCAACTAGAGTCGAACGATTTGTATTAACAATTGCATTAATCTGCTCTACTGTTAAACTAAATTTATTTGCTACTTCCTCTACAGAATTTGCGGAAGCGACCGCGGCAGAAGAAACTTTTTCTGTAGATTCTTTCATGGTTTTAGTAACAATAGTTATTTGATTGGAAATATCATTAACTTCTCGCTCTACTGTTTTAGTTAAACTATCTAAGTCTCTCTCTAACGTATTGGTTAAACCACCAATTTCTCCTTCTAATGTTTGAGTCAAACCACCAATTTCTCCTTCTAATGTTTGAGTCAAACCTCCAACTTCCCCTTGAATAATTCCTGTTATATTATCGACATCTTCTCTTAAATATTGACTTAAACCTCCCATTTCTCTTTTGATAGTTTCTGATAAATCAGAGAGTTGTTTTGCTAACTTAGAAGCTTCAGCAGAGGCATTAGCTGTATTTTCAGCAATTATCTTGACATTATTAAATAACTCTGGGTCACTATAGAGGTCAATTAAACGTATTCCTGCTCTTAATAATTGTTGCATTTCTATTCCTGCCTCTCCCTGTAAACGGTCATTATTACAGATAATTATTTGAGGACAATTAGCTGATAAGGCATTAGCAGAAATTTCTGATTCTGGTATTCTACCCCTAGGAATAATATCTATTTGTGCAGTTCCAATAAATGAGGATATATTGCCTTGAATAAATACATCACGAGGGATAATTAAGTCTTCTGGCTTAATTTCTAGGGTAATATCTACTCCATTTAATCCTGGTTTTATTTCTACTACTTGCCCGACATTAATACCTCGATATCTAACTGATGTGCCTAACTCAATACCAGATGCACTTTCAAATTCAACTATGAATTTATAACTACGTTTGCCTAATTCTACTCCCCTTAGCCAAAGTATTAAGGCACCAAACAAACCTATTCCTAATAAAGTTAATAAACCTACTGAACCTTCTCTAGTTGTTCGCGAGCGCATAGTTTCTCCAAAAAGCTTTTATGATATTGAAACTTGACATACTCTCCGGCCTAAAGGCACAGAGATTCTCACACTTATGTGATTCTTTGCTCATCGACACAACTTACTCAATCTAGTTGCCTATCATCAGCATTGGTTGTTGTCTCCCAAAGCGTTTTCCGACTTGTCGGCAGTTTCCGTATGCCCTACGGTACTGTTATTCCACTCAATACCTATTATTTCTAATCCACGCCTCAAAATGTTGATTGCTGCATTGGTATCACGACAAATTTCCCCATGACAACTAGGGCAAACATGAGTACGAGTTGATAAAGTTTTCTTGACTCTATGGCCACAGTTAGAACAATCTTGAGACGTAAAATTAGGATTTACTGAAACAACTGCTTTGCTCCAAATCTTTCCATAGTATTCTAGCCATTGAGTGAATTGATACCACGAAGCATCAGATATTGACTTTGCCAAGTGATGGTTTTTGACCATGTTTTGTATCTTGAGGTCTTCATAAACAATCACATCATTAGAGTGAACTACGCACCGAGCTTGCTTAATGCTCCAGTCTTTACGCTGTCTACTAACCTTCAAATGGCATTTTCCCAGTCTAATTCTTGCTTTGTGATAATTGTTTGACTGAGGTTTTTTACCCTTAACAAACTTTTTGCTTAATTGTCTTTGTAGACGTTTTAATTTTTTTTCTGACTGCCTCAAATACTGAGGATAAACAACAGCATTATCATTCTGGTCTTTATAGAAGTATTTTAAACCTAAATCAATACCTATAACATTACCTGTATAATTTCCTGACTCTTTTCTATCAGTATCTAAACAGAATTGACAATAATAACCATCTGCACGTCTAACTATTCTAACCCGATTAATTTTTAATCTGAATAAATCTTCTTTTGTTTCGGAGTTGCAATAAAGAGAAAACTTGCCTGCTTTAAATTTATCAGTGAAAGTAATAAACATACAATCATCTGATAATTTCCAACCGGATTGTTTATATTCTACTGACCGAGAATGCTTTTTAAATTTAGGATACCCTTTCTTTTCAGCTCCTGACTGACAACGACGATAAAAGTTACTAATTGAAGTCCAAGCTACTTCGATTGCAGCTTGTCTAGCTGATGAGTTCAACTTATTTGCAAAGACAAACTCACTAGCTAATTCTTTGCTTAGTTTATATAAACGTGACTTATTTACTCCTTGGTTCTCTATCCAATATCTCACAGCTTTATTTCTAATAAACTGTGCCGTTCTGATAGCTTCATCCAAAGAATTATATTGATTTTTTGTCCCGTTTAATAGCTTGGCCTCTCTTACTAACATTTTGATATTTTGGCTTCTATAATATTATTTTATTACATATTTTTCCAGATAAAACAATTAGTTGAAAAATATTTTTCCCATTGAAAGTCGCCCGCTTATGGGCGAGGCTTTAGACCCAATTTTCTGGTAAAAATTTTACTTTATAATCAATAAATATATGCTCTAATCACTACATTTATTTTCTATTTATCCCAATGTGGCAATCTTGACATCAGAGATTTTTTCCCGATCAAAATAATTGGGTCTCAAATCCCGCCTTTTAACGCCTTTTAAGGGGAAATGTTTTTTGGACGGTTACTTAACAAAAATCAGCGTGACAAAAACAACTTCTGACTTCTAAATTCTAAATTCTGACTTGATCAACCAACTACTTGAATTGGCCCATCTACACTGCCTGTAAAAAATTGTTGTACTAGAGGATTATTCACAGTATCAATTTCATCTACACTACCTTCCCACTGAACTTTTCCCTGATAAAGAAATACAATTCTATCCGCTGTGCGACGAATGGTACTATGTTGGTGAGTCACCATAACATAAGTGCTACAGCCACCATCCACATATTGTATGTGACGGACTAGATCCTCAATGACAGTAGAAGCGATGGGGTCTAGACCAGCCGTAGGCTCATCATATAATAATACATCTGGATCATCATGGGGATTTTCCGGATTAGTAATAATTGCTCTAGCAAAACTCACCCGTTTACGCATCCCACCAGATAACTCTGCCGGATAGCGATCGCCAATTTTACCCAAACCCACCATTTCCAACTTCTGGTTCACCAACTCCTGAATCTGGGAACGTAATAACTTAGAATGTTGATACAAAAGAAAACCGACATTTTCTTCTACTGTCAAAGAGTCAAACAGAGCTGCATTCTGAAACACCATACCAATAGTAATTGGATCTTTTAAATCATCCATCCATCTGACCCGTCGTTTTCCCTGTACATAAACTTCCCCAGCATCAGGAGTCAATAAACCAGCAATAATTCTGAGAACTGTAGATTTACCAGTACCCGACGGACCAATAATCGCTAATGCTTCTCCACGATAGATTGTTAAGTCTGCTTCATCTAAGACAACATTTTCTCCAAATGACTTACTAACTCCTTTGAGTTGAATTAAAGGTTCATGGTTCATAAGTTAGAGATGGACTTTGTTAGCAGTATATTATATAGCACTAGGCAAATAAGTTAGGACATCCTTCTATTTCCTATTCCCTGTAAATATTCTGAGCTTGCCAAATTTCATCCCAAGAAAATTTGGTCCTGAACCGAGATAATAGTGCCAGAATCCTCTTTATATAGATAAGATTTTGATCAAAATTTGTCCTTAATCAATCTAAGGTTAAAATTCCTATGTCAACTGCTTTACTGAAGAAAACCTTACGCATTCTCCTCAAAAGTAATTTTTATCTTGGGAAATCTCGTAAAACTAACTCTCATGTCATTGGCCAATGGTTTAAATGGCTTGCCCCAGGATTATTCGTCAAACGATGGTTACTTTTGAGTGCTGCTGGCGTACTACTAACTAGCTTAGGAGTAGCAATATGGACGGGAATGACTCCTATTTTTTACACCCTAGAACTACTCAAGAACTTCTTGGGATGGATAACAACTATAGTACCTAATTATATTTCCGGGCCAATAATTATCCTTAGTGGTTTGTTATTTATTTTCTGGGGACAAAACCGCAGTTTAAATACTATTACTCAAGTGTTAATGCCAGAGGGAGATGAAGAACTGGTCGATAGGTTACTTACTCATCGACGATTAAATAAAGGTCCCAAAATTGTAGCCATTGGTGGGGGTACTGGTCTTTCCACTTTATTAAGGGGTCTCAAGAGCGATAGTGCTAATATTAGTGCTATTGTTACGGTGGCTGATGATGGTGGGTCTTCTGGTAGGTTGCGCCGAGAGATAGGGGTACTGCCACCAGGAGATATTCGGAATTGTTTGGCAGCTTTAGCTAACGAGGAAAAGTTGTTAACCGAGTTGTTTCAATATCGGTTCCGTGCTGGTGATGGTTTGGTGGGGCATAGTTTTGGCAACTTGTTCCTGACGGCGATGAGTGAGGTGACGGGAGATTTAGAAAGAGCTGTAGCAGCTAGTTCAAAAGTTTTAGCTGTCCAAGGTCAGGTTTTGCCTGCTACTTTGACTGATGTTAACCTCTGGGCAGAATTGGCAGATGGGCGACGTATTGAGGGGGAGTCTAATATTACTGAAGCAGGTGGCAAAATTATCAAAATAGGTTGTACTCCTGAAAATCCTCCTGCTTTGCCTAAAGTTTTGCAAGCTATAGAAGAAGCTGACTGTATTATTATCGGTCCTGGTAGTTTATATACTAGCGTTATTCCTAATTTATTAGTATCTGAAATTGCTGAGGCAATTGCTTTAAGAAATATTCCTAGTATTTATGTTTGTAATATTATGACTCAGCCTGGGGAAACTACTGGATATAGTGTAGCTGACCATATTCGTGCTATTGATGTTGCTTGTGGTAAACGATTATTTGATACTGTTTTAGTGCAGGGAAAAAGTCCTTCGGCACAAGCTTTAATTAAGTATGCTCAAGAAGATTCTCATCCGGTTTTTCTTGACCGAGAAGCAGTTAGAAATTTGGGGCGGAAAATTCTTTTAACTAATGTGATGTATGAGGATGAACAAACTGGTTTTGTTCGCCACGATTCCATGATGTTGGCACAGGTTTTATTACAGTGGTATAGTCGGATTTAAAAGGAAGAAGGCTTTAGTTATCTAGGAGAGAAGGAAGAAGGAAAAAAGATTGAATGAAGGGAAGTTTGGGAAGGGTAGGAAGTGTTGGAAGATAAGAGGAGAATAGTTGGAATTAAATTTTAAGATGGGAGAATGAACGCTAAATTAATCATTATAAAAAAACGTATTTTAAATACTTTGACTCTTGGGAAATATCCATTTAATAGCAAATATATAACTTTTGTATTTTGTCAAGTTTTCTGTGAAGAAAGATGTTGCTAAACCATGGCCTTTAAAGGGGATAAAAAGCGGTCGATAGATGGGGAGGTTTCTCGCTATTGCTGATCGGCTTGTTTTTCATGTTGTGTAGCAAAACGCCATATCCAATCTACCAATAAAAAAATCAAA
>NZ_JBNHEP010000052.1:0-2354 GCF_050015995.1 Dapis brunnea BLCC-M229
AAATTTCACGATTCATCTGTTCTGGCGGGGTGCTTCAGAAAAAGTATTAACTCTGCCTCCAGAAGTAATACTCAGAAAATTTCACGATTCATCTGTTCTGGCGGGGTGCTTCAGAAAAAGTATTAACTCTGCCTCCAGAAGTAATACTCAGAAAATTTCACGATTCATCTGTTCTGGCGGGGTGCTTCAGAAAAAGTATTAACTCTGCCTCCAGAAGTAATACTCAGAAAATTTCACGATTCATCTGTTCTGGCGGGGTGCTTCAGAAAAAGTATCAACTCTGGTTCCAGAAGTAATAGTCGAAATTTTTGACTATTCATCATTTTTGATCGGATTCTTTTTCTACTTGCGGAGCTGGGAATATCTCTTGAATTTTCTCTACCCAATTAGGAAATCCAGATGGATATAACTTAGGATAAATAATCAGCAAAATAATACCAATAATAGCAGTAACGAAGTAGTAAATAATTTGCCCATTCTGCATCCAGGCTAAAAAATCTAGCAATCCAAATTTCTTAGGTTTTTGTATTTCTGCTTCGGGAGAATTTGCTGTTACTTTACCTTGAATATTACTCTCATCACCAAATACATTACCCATAACATTTCCGTCTTGGTTTTGGATTTTCCGACTTTGGTCGTTGACAATTTTTCGATTCATGGTTTTATTCCCGATAATATTATTATTAGTGTCTATTACAAAATCTCTACTATTAATTACATAGATGTCATTTGGATAATGGTTAGGTTGTAAAAATATCATATACTTATGACTGTCTATCACATCATCAATTAAACTCCTTATATCAACTTCATCATAGGGATAATTATCGCAGTTAGTTTTTAGTCTGCCATTGCTCATCCATTCGTTTAATTTGTCAAATTTGTAGAAATGCGGATTCTGATTATTATTACAAGTCTGACAATTACAAGGGATTAATTTATTATACTTGAGTCGATTATTGTAGGAACTATGAATTTTATCCAATTCGTGAGTCACAATAGTTATTAAATCCCGTTTTTGTTGCCCAGAAATCCTAATTTTTATTTCTCTCTTACCGTAATATTCAATTACCTCTGCTTTTGCTCCATTTTTCTTGAGAATAACTCCGCTTTTCCAGACATATTTCTGTTCTTCAATATACTCGTGCATCACCACAATAAACTGAGTAATAATTCCCTTGGGCATAAATTCATAAGTGTAACGTAAAATCAAATTATTATTTTCATCCCAGTCATATTCTGGTTGAGCTTCCGTTAGAAGTTGAGGCGCAATATAGGTCTGAGAAGTACCAGGAATTTTATAGCAGAGTTTAAATTTAATCATTAATTGCAATAGCTCGTCGTGCATATTGACATATTTTTCTTCATGCCAAATTTTGGTTAAATCATCCTTAGTAAATTTGCCAAAGTTATCGTAAACTTGTGGATTATCTAAGACTTTATAAACTGCTGCTGTTCCCCATTCTGGTTTGAGAATAACTGTTTTATTTAACAAGGGGTCATCTTGAAAATGTAGACAAACTCCTAAATCGTGTAAATAGCCACTTAACTGTAATTTATCCTCATACTTCTTAAACCTATTTTGTTCACAAATAGATAAATATTCTGTCAGACTAATATAGTTACGACCATCTGTTTCTAATGCTTCGCGCACTTTTTTCCAAGTCTTAGGTAGACCATTACCAATGTGGGGTAATTCACTAATGTGATGTTGGATTTCTGTTCTAATTTTTTCTAAACCTCGATTAGTGGCAAGATTGGTAGCTAAAATTTCTTTGATATTAGTAAATTGCCCTTGCAATGCCCGTTGATTAATTTCTCGTTTCCGTTCCTGTTTCTCATTTTTGATAATTAATAAAGGGCTATTATTGCTCAATAATTCTACGACATTCAGCCAATAATAAAAGTCTGTATCTTCTTTGCGGGTATCTGCAACAAGGATATATAACGAGCGTTTGGTCAAGAAAAATTGGTGAGTAGCGTGATAAATTTCTTGTCCGCCAAAATCCCAAATATTCATCTGAAAGTTATGTTGTTTTTTTGTCTGAAAGTTCCACTTATAAACTTCAATTCCTTCAGTCGTCTTTTCATCTCGTAGTTGATAGTCTGGATTTTGAATTTTATTAGCTAGAGTTGTTTTACCTGCTCCACCTTCTCCAACAATTAGTAATTTTGCTTCATAGAGATAATCTATTCCTTCTTTTCGTGTTTGGTGGAAATACTTTCTAACTCCTTCTATTCCTTGTACAGCAATCTCTATTGGCGGAGTTTCTAGGGTATTACCAGTTAAATCAAGCTGAGTTAAATTGGAGAGTTGGCTGATTGATTCTGGAATTCTTGTTAATTGATTATAA